>SKTL01000008.1 GCA_007122555.1 Thermomicrobiaceae bacterium
CCTCGGGACCATCGGTTTCAACCCCGATCATTTCGTTGAACACCTCGTGAATGAGCGAGGGAGCAAGGAACCAGCCCATAAGCCCGCCCGTCAAGCCGCTGATCGCCAGCACGCCGATGATCATCAGCGCATCGTCGCCGGCGTTGCTCGATGCGCGTCGGGGCGAGGCCTGCTCTTCGGGAATATACGCATCCAGATCCTTCAGGATCTGCTTCGCCTTTGTTTCATCGTCATCCGCCTCGCTTCCATCGTCATCCAGCGAGCGGAACGGAATCGACACGTCGTCCGGCTGCACATATCCTGGAGCGACAAGATCCGCCCGCGGTCGTGCGGCGCCGCATGTCGTGCAGGCGGAAGCATTCTCGGGAATGGTCCCGCTACACCACTGGCAGCTGAGTTCCGGAAGATCGTTCGATTCGTTGACCATCGCGGCATCCACGCATCCACTGTGCGCAAAACGGCTTCAGCTCGATCCGTCGGGATCACCAGCGACGAGCGCTCATCGCCAATCGCTCCGGCGGCCTGCCTCTATTCCACGCGTTGCGGGCCCTCGGGTCAACCAAACAAAGGTCCTGACTGCTGTCCCCGAACGGACCAGTCAGTCCAACGTCCAGAACTGCGCCTGATGCGCCCGAACGCGATCAAGCGCCGCGCGCTGATCGCCCGAGACTTCGCTGATCGCCGGCCACTGCAGGATGCGGTCCGGATCGAGCGGCTCCTCGATGCCCGTTTCCTGACCGAGCAGAGCTTCGAAGATCGCCAGCGTGCAGTAGGGAGCGTACGGCTCGCTGTAGCCGCCTTCCTGCGCCAGGACAAGCTTTCCGTCGCAGACTCGGTCCGCCAGCGCCTGCATCGTCCGGGTCATCATTCGGAAGCCGCTTGTCGTCACGACCATTCGGGCGAGCGGATCCTGCGCGCTGGCGTCCTGCCCGGCGGAAATGATGATCAACTCGGGGTTAAACTGCTCGACGACCGGGGTGACGATTTCGTCGAACGCCGCGGTGTAGGCCGCATTGCCGGAGCCTCCCGGCAGGGGAATATTGACGGTATAGCCGGTTCCGTCACCCGTTCCAGACTGATCAACCCAGCCGAACTCCGGCGGGAACCAGCGGTCCTGATGCACGGAGATAAACATCACGTGCGGATCAGCGTAGAATGCATCCTGGGTTCCGTTTCCGTGATGCACATCCCAGTCGAGAATCAGGACTCGTTCCAGCCCGTGTGAATTCCGGGCGTCGTGCGCGGCAGCGACGACATTCGCGAATACACAGAAACCCATCCCCTTCTCGGCCATCGCGTGGTGACCGGGAGGGCGGACGAGCGCGTAGCACTGCTGGACCTGATTCGCCATCACTGCGTCAACCGCCGATTTCACGCCGCCGGCGGAATGCATGGCGACCTCGTAAGAGTCGACGCTGACCGGGGCGCCCGTCCCCGCATCGCCGCCTCCGGATGCGCAGATCGAACGAACGTGCTCCAGATACCATTCCGTGTGGTAGACGAGCAGATCATCCTCGGTCGCGCGCTGTCCCGGAATCCGAATCAAGCTATCCTGCAGCCCGGTCATACCAAGCAGCTTCATCGTGCGTTCGACGAGCCTCGGGTTGGATGGGTGATCAACCGGCTCTACGAACGGCAACGGCTGTTTCGACATCGGCAGTCGCAACGGGTTCGAGTTATGTTGCAGGTAGCGATCGTCAAAGACAAGGCCGGTTGATTTCTCCTTCGGCATAGCACATGCTCCACTTCTGAGTACGATCAAGACAACCACCTGGCGCCGACGGAGAATGAACGGGTGGCTGTCCCGGATAGTGACACGAGCAGTACCGAATCGCAAGAAGCGACAGACAGAAAGCGCCGGAGAATCATGCAATCCAGCAATCGCCCCTGGCCCGTGCCGCGGGAACCGTCGATCATGGTGCAAACCTGGGAGAACCTGATGTTCACCCACTGGCCGATCGATCCAGCAAAGCTTCGACCGTTCATCCCGCCCGAACTGGAGATCGAAACGTTTGACGGAAACGCCTGGATCGGCGTGACGCCATTTGTGCTCAGCCGGATCCGCTGGCGAGGCCTACCTCCGGTTCCGGGCGCCGCCGGCTTTCCGGAGATCAACGTCCGGACCTATGTTCGCGCCGGAGACAAGCCGGGCGTATTCTTCTTCAGTCTTGACGCGGCCAGCCGCCTCGCCGTTGAGGGCGCCCGGATCGCGTTCGGATTGCCGTACTTTCTCTCACGAGCCAGGGTCGATCCGGTTCTTGATGGGATTCACTACCGGACAACCAGACGAGATGCTCGCGGGGCGCCAGCAACGTTTCACGGCGAGTACCGTCCAGACAGCCTGATCTTCACGGCCCAACCGGGCAGCTTTGAATACTTCCTCACCGAGCGCTACTGCCTGTATACCCGGCGCCGTGGCGGCGTCATCTGGCGGGCCGAAATCGATCATGCTCCGTGGCCGTTGCAGACTGCGGAAGCGGACATCCGGATCAACACGATGGCTGACGCTGCTGGTCTTATCCTGCCCGACTGCGATCCTGTGCTACATTTCGCACGCTATATCGATGTCATCGTGTGGAGAATCCGGCGCGTGCCGGTGGATGAGTTGCGCCAGTAATCGGCGAGGCGCTGATTACACTTTTGCAACCGGAGCGCTGTAGAGATGCTCGCGGATATCAATGATCTCATCCCGGAGTCGCTGATCGGTGTGCAACGCGGTCTCGATCTTCTCGATGCCGTGTACGACCGTGCTGTGATCGCGTCCTCCCAGCACGTTTCCGATCTCAACGAGCGAGACGCCAGCTTCTTCCCTGATCAAGTACATCGCAATCTGGCGCGGGCGGACCAGATCCTTTCGCCGTCCTTTGCCGGAAATCTCCGACAGACTGATGTCGTAGTAGCCAACCACCGCGTCAACGATCTGATCCGCGGTGATCTCCTTGCGGCGTTGCTCAATCGCTTGATCGGTCATCGCCTGCACGGCAAGCTCCACGGTCATCGGTCGCTTGTATATGCCGGCCAGAGCAATGATCTTGTTCAGCGCGCCTTCGAGTTCGCGGATGTTCGATTCCACCTTGCGGGCAACGTACTGCACAACTTCCGGCGGCACTTCATGCCCGAGCGCACGGCCCTTTTCGGCGATGATCGCTTCCCTCATCTCGACGTCGGGCGGCTGAAGATCGGCAATCAGCCCGCCTTCAAACCGTGAACGAAGCCGGTCATGCAGGGTTGGGATCGACTTGGGCGGTCGATCACTACTGATGACGACCTGCTTCCCAAACTGATGCAGCGCATTGAACGTGTGGAAGAACTCTTCCTGTGTACTCTCTTTGCCGGCAATGAACTGGATGTCATCGATCATCAGGATATCGATCGTCCGGTACCGATTCCGGAACTCCTCGGTCCTTTGCTGCCGGATGGCGTGAATCAGGTCATTCATGAACGCTTCAGACGAGACGTACTTGATGCTCAGTTCAGTCTTCCGTGACCAGGCGCGATGACCGATCGCATGCAGCAGATGCGTCTTGCCGAGCCCGACGCCGCCGTAAAGAAACAATGGATTGAACGATTCAGCCGGCCGGTCAGCAACAGCCATCGCCGCCGCATGCGCCAGTTGATTGCTCGACCCGACAACGAAGTTCTCGAAGACGTACTTCGGGTTCAAACCGTGTTCCGGCCTGGATGTCAACTCGAGTTGTTGTCCGGAGACGTCGGCGATCGTTTCAACGGGGTTACGCGATTCAGTCTCAGTCCAGCCGTTGTTGGAATGCTTCGTCTCAACGGTCGATTCCTGTTTACGCTGACGCTGGCTGCGACGCGATTTGCTCGATTGCTCGTTCTGGATAATCGAAAACTGCACAGCAATCGGACGTCCGGCGATAACCGACAGCGTCTGCTGAATCGGAACGGCGAACTTATTCCGAAGCTGTTCCGCCGCGAAGGTGTTCGGGGCTCCGATTGTCGCGCAATCGTCCTCGAACTCGACGACCTGAGTATTGCGGAGCCATGTCTCGAAATTCGCGCGCGATATGTTCCGCTGAAGATCGTCCAGCGCAGCCTGCCAGAGTTGCTTGGCCTGCATTGGTTGCCCTCGTACCGGGCCACGGAAGCGACCCGACTGTGTTCCAGCGCTCAATCGAACTGAGATCTTAGCACGGGATCCGAACCTGTGACCACCGTGTCAATTGCTTCTCAGTCTAACACCGATCTTGGCTGAACCGGGCACAACGACGATCGGGCCGAATACGGCCCGATCATCGCGGGAAGGGAAGGTCGGAGCACGGGCGTGCTCCAGTCAGTACCAGTTGACGAGTCGAGTTATCGCAAACAGGCTCGTCATACTAATCTACGTATAACCTGTCATCATCGGTTTCCCGGCGCGTGAATTGCGGCGGGTGACAAGTGCCACCCGGTTGTTAGATACTCTAGGAAACAACTGATCGATGGACCCGGGATCTGAATGTGACAGAATCGCGAGACCGGTTCTCGCGGCTCGGTATCTGTTACATTGAGATACCTGCCTTGTAACTGCCCGAACTAACCTCGACACGGGACGCCCCGAACGCACGTAGCTCAACCGCAAGCCCTGGAGGGAAACACCATGAGCAACCCGCTACGACAGCTCGCCGACGTTGGCCAGAGCTTCTGGCTGGACAATCTAAGCCGAGAGTTGATTACGTCCGGCGAACTGCAGAAGTTAATCGACGATGACGGCCTTCGCGGAATCACATCCAATCCGACAATCTTCGAAAAAGCGTTCTCGAGCGGGGACTCCTATGATCCGGAGATCGCCCGGCTCGCCGGTGCGGATCTCGCGGTTGACGAAGTGTTCGAAGAGATCGCGATCGCCGATATCCGCGACGCGGCGGACATGCTTCGCCCGGTCTATGATGAGACGGCCGGAGCCGATGGATTTGTCTCTCTCGAGCTGCCGCCATCGCTTGCCTACGACACGGACGGCTCGATTGCGGAAGCCAAACGGTTGTTTGGCGCAGTCGATCGTCCGAACGTGATGATCAAAGTTCCGGGAACGGCTGAAGGTCTGCCGGCGATCGAGACGCTCCTGACAGATGGCGTTAACGTCAACATCACTCTGCTCTTTTCGCTCGACGACTACGTGAACGTCGCCGATGCCTATCTGCGGGCGATGACCGCCCGTGTCGAAAGCAACCGCCCGCTAAACACGGTCGCCTCGGTGGCAAGCTTCTTCGTCAGTCGGGTCGATACCGAGGTCGATAGCCGGCTGCAACAGGTGATCGATTCAACCGACGATCAGGATGCTAGCCAGGCGGCGGAAGCACTGATCGGCAAAGTCGCCATCGCCAATGCGCGGATCGCTTACCAGCGCTTCCGAGAGCGATTCACCGACGATCCGGAGTTCCAGAAGTTGCAGGAGCAGGGCGCGCAGATTCAGCGACCGCTCTGGGCAAGCACCAGCACCAAGAACCCGGATTACCCGGATACGCTGTATATCGAAGCGCTCATCGGTCC
>SKTL01000426.1 GCA_007122555.1 Thermomicrobiaceae bacterium
CGAGCCGAAGTTCATCCAGGGTGTATAGGGCACGACGACATTGCCTTTTTCGTCCATGCCGCGCCGTCCGGCGCGCCCCGCCATTTGCTGGAACTCGTTGGGAATCAGGGGCCGTCTCCGCTGTCCGTCCCACTTGCTCATCCGGCCGATCACAACCGTTCGGGCCGGCATGTTCACGCCGAGCGCCAGCGTATCGGTCGCAAACACCACCTGCATCAGGCCTCGCGAGAATAGCGCTTCGACGAACTGCTTGAGAATCGGGAGCAATCCGGCGTGATGGAAGCCGATCCCCTGCCGGGCAAGCGAGGTGATGATCTGTACCTGATCAAGCTCGCGGTCTTCCTCCCGCATACTTTGAATGTAGGTCTGAACGATCTCCTCGATCTGGTTCGCTGTGTCTTCATCGGTGATCAGATTTGCGCGCATCAGCG
Organism: Thermomicrobiaceae bacterium; assembly: GCA_007122555.1. Taxonomy (GTDB): domain Bacteria; phylum Chloroflexota; class Chloroflexia; order Thermomicrobiales; family Thermomicrobiaceae; genus SLMJ01. The sequence continues at coordinate 432 of SKTL01000426.1, forward strand.
CCATGCGTTGTGCGAAGTCCTGACAGTCCCGGCGGCTGAAGAGAAAATAGATCGCCGGAAGCAGCTGCTGGTTGCGCAGCGCCTGAACGATTTCCCACGGCTGCGGCTCTTCCTGCTCCAGCCGCATGCGTTGTTCACGATTCATCCCGCCGCGCTGGAACGTCTTCTGGATCTCGCCGCCGGTGTCGTCGAAGTCGGCGATCTTGTTGCCGTCATGATCGATTACCAGCCGGAGCTTGCGCTTGTAGAAATAGTAGAGAGCCAGCGGGACTGCGCGTTCATAGTGGGTGATGAGCTCGATCGGCCGATGACTCCGCCCGATCCAGTCAGCAATTTCCTGCGCGTTGGAGACTGTCGCAGACAGGCAGATCAGCTGAATGTGCTCCGGGCAGAGGATAATCGCCTCTTCCCAGGTCGTTCCCCGGTCTGGATCGGCGATGTAGTGCACTTCGTCGAACACGATGCAGTCGACGTCATCGAGATCCCATGGGGACTGAATCAGCATGTTACGGATGACTTCGGTCGTCATGACGACGATCGGCGCATCGGGGTTTTCAGTGACATCACCGGTAAGAAGGCCGACGTTGTCTCCGTAGACACGTCTGAGATCGCGGAATTTCTGGTTGGAGAGCGCCTTGATCGGCGTGGTGTACATAACCTTGCCGCCACGCCGGAACGATTCATAGACACCGAATTCGGCGACAACGGTTTTCCCGGTCCCGGTGGGCGCCGCCACCATGACCGAATCACCTTGCAGAAACGTCTCGATCGCCTGTCGCTGAAACGGATCGAGACCAAATGGATAAAGGACCGAAAACTGATCGATCGCTGCGTCAACGTGCTCGTTTGTCAGTGCCAAAAGCAGTATCTCCAGGACGGCCAACGCAAGGCTTGTGCGTACAAATCGTTCCGAAAATCGCGTCTTCGGGATTATAGCACCGGTGTGCGTTCGCCACCGATGACCAATGTTGCGGCGGATTCGGGACACGCAACCGGACGCTGCAGTGTGGCTTGCAGGAAGATATGCTACGATTTCGCGGCATCTGGCGTATGAGGGGAATCGAGACGCTTCGGCGATGCAGATAGGTTTGCTGGCACAGTTGCTCTCCTTCCGGGAAGGCTATCGACAGGCCGGCGTGAGCCGGTACATCGAGCATTTGCTGCGGTATCTTCCCGCTGAACTCGAGTCAGAGGATCGCCTGACCGTTCTGGCCGGCGCCGCGGCGCGTAACAGCCTGCGTGTCGCCTCGCTGCCATCTGCGCTGGAGTGGAACTGGACGCGGTGGCCGACGAGCAAGGTTCCGGTGCGGATTCTCTGGGAGCAACTCGCTGCTCCGGCCCTCGCGGCCAGGAGCGGCTTCGATCTTATCCATGGCCCTGTTAATGCCGTGCCGCTCGCTTCACGACGACCCAGCGTGGTGACAATTCACGACCTCGCCTTTCTCGAATACCCGGAGCAGTACCCCGCTATGCAGCGCCGGTATCTCACGGCGATCACGCGAGCATCGACGCGCCGGGCATCGCGGGTGATCGCGGTTTCCAATTACACGGGACAGGATGTCGCTCAGCGACTTGGCGTGGATCCGGCCAAGATCGTTGCGGTTCCGAATGGCGTCAGCGAAGAGTTCTTCCCACGTTCCGACACGCCCGAACTCGCGGCGTTTCGAGCGCGCTATCAGCTACCCGAGCAGTTCCTGCTGTTCGTGGGGACGCTTCAGCCGCGCAAGAACCTGATCGGACTGATTCGGGCCTATGCGCGTCTCCCGGCGAATGAGCGAATTCCGCTCTATGTCGTTGGCGGGGAGGGCTGGATGTATTCCGGTATCTTCGACGAGGTGCGTCGACTTGGCGTCGCTGATGAGGTTCATTTTCCCGGCTATGCGGCGTCGGAAACATTGCCGCTTTGGTATAGTGCGGCAACGGCGTTCATCTATCCGTCGTTCTACGAGGGATTTGGGCTGCCGGTGCTGGAGGCGATGGCTTGCGGCGCCCCGGTTGTAACATCAAATCGGACCTCACTGCCGGAAGTTCTGGGGGATGCCGGGTTGCTGGTCGATCCGGATGACCCCGACGATATTGCGAACGCAGTGCGGATCTTGTTGACTGATACGTCACGGCGGGTATCAATGGCCAGCGCCGGTCTCAATCAGGCGCGCCAATTTACCTGGCGGCGAACCGCACGCGAAACGGCTGCTGTTTACCGAGATGTTCTGAACGAGGGCTGAACGGGCTCGTTCTGGTGCTTTTGGGGGGAGTGACAGGTGTCCAAACGAGTGCCGACTGCCGGCAAGCGTATTCGCGACATCGGCGAATTCAAACTCATTGACATTGTCACGGCCGTCGTTGCGGGAACGCAACCGGGCCGCCTCTCGCTGGGAATCGGCGACGACGCCGCGGTCTGGCGGCCCAGCCCTGGCCGGCATATTGTCATGTCAACCGATACGATGATCGAGGAAGAGCACTTTCGCCTGGAATGGGGCGACTGGAAAAGTCTTGGTCACAAGGCGCTGGCCGTCAACCTCAGCGATCTGGCCGCGATGGGCGCTCGTCCGCGTCTGGCGCTCGTGAGTCTTGGGCTGACCGGTGCAGAGCGAGACCGTGAAGTTGCTGATCTCTACAAGGGTATGGTGACGCTCGGTTCGGAATTCAAGACGGCCGTCGTCGGGGGCGATACCACGACATCGGAGAGTGCGGTGATGATTTCCGTTACCGTGCTCGGAGAGGCGCCCGGCGGTCCGGATTCCGTGATGAAACGATCGGCAGCCAGAGCGGGCGATCTGGTGGCGGTGACGGGACCTCTCGGCCTTGCCGCCGGCGGGCTGGAAGTGCTCGATCAGGAACTGCGAACGCTCGACGGCGGACCGGCGATGGAAGAAGCGTTCCTGCGACCGAAACCGCGCGTCCGCGAGGGACGGATTCTGGCGCGGTCGGGAGTCCGGTGCGCGATCGACCTCAGTGACGGGCTGCTCGGCGATCTTCCCAAAATCTGCCAACAGAGCGATCTCTCAGCCGAGATAGATGAGTTGAGGATTCCAGTCCCGCTTTCAATCAAATGGGCATTTGAAGACTGGTTCGATGTGGCGCTCCGCGGCGGCGAAGACTATGAGCTACTGTTTACCGCTCCGCCGTCAGCGTTCCAGCGAATCAACCGGAACTTCCGCCGGGCCGGCTTGCGATTGCCGACCGTTATCGGACGGATGGTTTCTCGCGGCGAGCAGGAGCCGGGAGTCAAGCTCCGGACGCCGTCTGGACATCTGGAGCAGCTTGAGGCTGGAGCCTTCGCTCACTGGGGATAGCATCCCCGCTTCGAGCTGCGTGATCGAGGATCCCCTCGTTACGGGAAGGACCACGTTAACCGTGGCTGATCTAGGTATTCCTTTTACTTCGGCGCTTGAACTTCGAGACCGTTATCTTCGACGAGAGCTCTCTCCAGTGGAAGTGACGAGGTCGGTGCTCGATCACATCGAGCGGCATGAGCCGGCGATCAATGCGTTCGTAACCCGAACTCCGGACCTCGCAATCGACCAGGCCCGCCGTGCCGAAGATTGTTATGTGAGCGGCAATGTAGATCAACCATTGCTCGGGATTCCAGTTTCGATCAAGGATCTCACGATCACCAGGGGGATTCGAACAACCCGGGGCAGTTTGCTGCACCGCGATTACATCCCTGATTTCGACTCGCCGATTTCAGAGCGCCTTGGTCGTTCAGGCGGGCTCATGCTGGGAAAAACCACGACGTCCGAGTACGGCTGGAAGGGTGACTCGGGGAACCGCGTGAACGGCCCGGCCCGGAATCCGTGGGATCCAGAACTCACCCCTGGCGGTTCGAGTGGAGGCGCCGCGGCAGCCGTCGCTGCAGGATTCGGGCCGATTGCACACGGCAACGATGGGGCCGGCTCGGTGAGAATTCCGGCGGCGTTTTGTGGTGTCTACGGAATCAAGCCATCCTTTGGCCTGATCCCGACGTATCCGCCGTCTGCGCTTCCATATCTGTCGCACAATGGACCGCTCGCCCGAACGGTGCGCGACGCAGCGCTGATAATGAACGTCCTCGCTGGACCCGATCCGCGGGATAAGAATTCGCTCGGCGAGACCGGCATTGACTATCTGGCAGCGTGCGACGTACCGATTGACGGATTGAGAATCGCGTGGAGCCCGGATCTCGGCTACGCACCGGTGGAGCCCGGAGTCCGGGAGCTCGCCGAAGCGGCGGCGCGCGTATTCGAATCGCTTGGGTGTCAGGTTGACGTGGTGAATCCGGGAATTCCGGATCCGTGGCCGGAACTGGACCTCATCTGGCAAGTGGCTCAGGCAGTGGTCTACGCTGACAATTTTGATGACGTGAAGGACCAGCTTGACCCGGGACGAGTAGAGATTATCGAGCGCGGCATGAAGGCCAGTTCTATCGCCGTGGCGAAGGCCAACGCGTCGGTTTTCACCTACGCAGATCGATGGCGGGAGTTCATGGAGAACTATGATCTCTTGCTGACCCCGACGCTGCCGATCACCGCGTTTCCTGCAGGCGATGATCATCCGGATAGTGTCGCCGGCGTGAAGAGCGACTATCTGGACTGGACCAAATTTACCTACCCGTTCAACGTGACCGGTCAATCAGCGGCTACAGTCCCCTGCGGCTTCACCGACGACGGACTTCCGGTCGGATTGCAGATCGTCGGCCGGTGGCGAGACGATGTCAGCGTGCTTGCGGCCTCCGCGGCGTTCGAAGCGGCGCGCCCGTGGCGGCATCATATCCCCGGGCGGATCACGGACCTTCGGGCCTTCTGACCCGGGACTCGCTGGATGTTTGCTACCGGACACCCTGAAGGTTGCGAGACGATGGATCCCCTGGATGAGCGCTCGAACGTTCAATCCCATCAGAGAGCCGAAGATCTGACGGGCAGATACTGGGAGCCGTCAGGGGTTGTCACCACGATGTGGGTCTCGCTGAGTATTGCTCTCGGGACGCTGGCGCTCTTCTCCTTCGGTTTGATCTACGCGATCATCGGCGCTCAACCGGCAGGAAGTGCGCTGGAGATGAACTGGCCGATCGTCGC
>SKTL01000195.1 GCA_007122555.1 Thermomicrobiaceae bacterium
ACCAGCGCGCCGCTGACGATTCCGATTGATGTGCCGAGCAGGAATGGAAATGTGAAGCCTGATCTCCGGTCAGCCTGAAGCATTCTGTCCCCTGGTCTGATAGTTCGACCTGTCGAAGATAACGCGGGCTATTGAATGACAAGTAACCTGTGCGCATCGGCCCAGAGATTCTCGAGCCGGTAGAAATCTCGCTGTTCTTCAGTCATGAGATGGATAAGCACGCCTGGATAGTCCATTACGACCCATCCGCTATCCGGCGGGCCCTCGCGACGAATTACCCGGATGCTGGCGTGTTCACGGAGATCGTGGTCGATCGCGTCGGCTGTCGCTCGTAGTTGCCGGACGTTATCGACGGACGCGATCACGAAGAAATCGGCAATTGGAGACAGGTGCTGAATGTCCAGCACCAGAATGTCTGTGGCGAGCTCCTGAGAGGCGGTGTCCGCGACTCTCCGGGCCAGTTCTGCAGCGTCTATCTTGGCCTCCTCAGCATCCCATGTTGTGTTCGCGTCGGCAGTTCAGCTGATGTTGTACGATGGCGTCGACCGCTGTGGGCCTGGCAGGATTCGAACCTGCGACCTTGAGGTTATGAGCCCCTTGCTCTGCCCCTGAGCTACAGGCCCGGTTGCGCCGACGTCGTTGAATTCTAGTCTATACTCGCCAGCCGGGCAAACGCGGCCAATTGCTCCTGTAGCCTGCCGCCCCGCCTGTTCGGGCGCCGGGTTGCGACGATCAGTTTAGTTCATTGGAGGTTATGATGTCCGGGATCCGCGGAATTTCCGAGATTGTGTTGCACGTGCGTGATCGAGCGCGATCACTCGCCTTCTATCGAGATCTGCTTGGCCTCGAGGTGATTTCGCCGCCGGACTTCCCCGGTCCGGTCTTCCTGAAGGCGGGGGAAGGCAACGCGGGAATCCCCCAGATGGTGGTCCTCGTGTCGCTCCCGGACGATGCTCCTGCGTTTCAGCCGCCTTCGCATCTGCATCATCTGGCGCTTGAGGTCTTGCCGGAAGAGTTCGACGCATTTCAGCAGCGGTTCGAATCGCACGGGATGGAAGTCCGTTCCGGGCAACACCCGGTTATTCCATCCCGAACGATGTATATCGATGATCCCGACGGGAATGAGGTCGAACTCATCTGCCGGGCCGAACGTTAACTGCGATTGCGCGACCGTTCGTATTCGGCGAGGGTCTCCTCGTTGGGCGGGTAGACTCCCAGGATCGAGTGACCCTCCCGAATCTTGCCGATGATGAATTCTTCGCGCTGTTCCTGTTCACTGGCTTGCTCCGCGACTTCGTCCGCGATACCCGCCGGGATGACGATGACGCCCTCGGCGTCCCCGACGATCACGTCTCCGGGAAGCACCGTTACGCCGGCGCAGACAATAGGGCCATTGATCTCAATCGGATGATGCACTGCGCTGGAGAGATTTGGATTCTGCGCCCGGCTGTATGTGGGCATGTCGATCTCCGCGACACTCGGCGTATCCCGAAAGGCTCCGTCGCTCACGATTCCGGCGCCGCCGCGTTTCCAGATCCGCGTCGCCAGAATGTCGCCCAGGGTTCCGGCGCTTGTGTTATCTCGTGCTTCGATAACCAGAACTTCCCCCAGACCGATGCTTTCGACCGCGATCCGTTGTTTGTTGGTCGTGTTGTCGAATTCTCCTGTCGCATCAAGATCAGGTCGGGTCGTGACGAACCTCAGGGTAAACGCCGTTCCAACCATGCGCTTTTCCGGTTTCAGGGGATGCAATCCCTCAAGGAACATCCCATCGAATCCGTGTTTTCGCAGAACCGAGCTAATCGTGGCGGTGCTCGACTGCATGAGCGATTGCTTCGCCTTGTCTGAAAGGCGTTCTCCGGAACTCTTGTCGGCCATATGAGCAGTGTCCTTTCCCTTTGTTCGTCGACATCGGATCAACATCTCAAGTAGCATGAATCGGATCCGGCTGTCAAACGGCCTGAGTCAACGCGGTCGCGTAATCCGGGAAATCAGGATATGCTGACGTGAGCGACGATGCGATATGCGAAGCTGAAAGGTGGCGATGTTGGCCAGCTATCGAGTTGCGGTCATAGCGGGTGATGGTATCGGCAAAGAGGTCATTCCGATCGGACAAAAGGTGGTCGAGGCGGCGATCGGCGATCGGGCGACGATTGAATGGGTTGCTCTGCCCTGGAGCTCAGACTACTACCGTGAACACGGAACCATGATGCCCGATGACGGGCTCGTGCAATTGCGCACGTTCGACGCGATCTACCTTGGAGCGGTTGGCGATCCGCCGGATGTTCCCGACCACATAACGCTCTGGGGTTTGCTCCTTCCAATCCGAAAGCAGTTCGACTTGCATGTTAACGTCCGGCCGATCAGGCTCTTTCCCGGGATTACGGGACCGTTGCGCGACAAGGGCCCCGCGGACATCGACATGCTCTTCATCCGAGAAAACACCGAAGGCGAGTACGCCGGTGCTGGCGGCAGGGTCCACACCGGAACCGAACACGAAGTCGCGATACAGTCCTCGGTGTTTTCCCGTTTCAACGTCGAACGCGTTGTTCGGTATGCGTTTGAGCAAGCGAAGGTGCGCCGCAAGCATCTGACGAGCATCACCAAATCGAACGCGATGCAATACGGGATGCCGTTCTGGGATGATGTTGTGAACGAGGTATCGCGAGACTATCCGGATGTTGAGGTCACCTCGATGCTGGTTGACGCGGCGGCAGCGGCGATGATCACCAAGCCTGAGGCGTTCGACGTCGCGGTCGGCAGTAATCTGTTCGCTGACATTCTGACCGATCTCGGCGGAGCGCTGATGGGAAGTCTGGGTTTGCCGCCGAGCGCGAACATAGCCGCCGATCCAACTGTTCCGTCGCTCTTTGAACCGGTTCACGGCAGCGCGCCGGACATCGCCGGCAAGGGTATCGCCAATCCGATGGGCACGATCTGGGCTGGCGCGATGATGCTGGACCATCTTGGTGAACCAGATGCTGCCCGTGGAATTCTTGCGGCGCTCGAGAAGGTTTCGTCCGATGGAAACGTGCTAACCGGAGATCTGGGCGGTTCCGCGACCACAATCGAAGTGGGAGAAGCGGTCCTGAAGGCGCTTGATTCGTAATTCGACCGGCTGTTTCTCATTCGCTGGTTTGCCGGATGATAACCGAACCGCACCTCCGGGATACCCGGGTGGTGCGGTTTCTGATCGGCGTTGATTGTTTACACAGCCAGCGCCCGCTAGGACGTCGCTCCGGTGCGAATCTGGATCCGCCGGCGAGCCGATTGCTCCTCGACGGGGAATTTGACGCGCAATACGCCGTTTTCCAGTGTCGCCTCTGCCTGTTCGATATCCGCCGACCTGGGAATCGGAACGGAACGCTCAGACATGCCCGACTTTCGCTCCCGGATGTGCCAGGTGCCTTCCTCGCTCTCGGAGGATTCTTCAGTCGTCGCTCGAATCGTCAGGAGCCCATCCGTGTATTGAATGTCGAGGTGCTCCGGTTCAACACCTGGAACCGAAACGCTGACAATGATTTCGGAGTCAGACTCGTAAACGTCGACTGGCATGCTGCGTTCGAGCAGCTCCCAGGTCCGGCCGCCGACTTCTCCGAGGAGCCGGTCCAGTCGATCACGCATTGATTCAAGGTCCTGGCGTCCCATTCTGGGTGTCATGCTCATTGCGGACCTCCACTGATCTGATCGATACCACTCATAACTCGCCGTCAGGGTACTGTCTGCAATACTGATGCCTCGGATTGACCAACCGGCGGGCGATCGGTTAGCGCCCCCAGGTTTCTCGAAGCACGCGAATCCAGTTGCCATTCGCGATCTTTTCCAGCGCGTCTGCGTCGTACCCTCGATCCTGAAGAGTCTTCATCAGGGCGGGAAGCCCGGACGCGTCCTTCAGACCTTCCGGCATGACGGCCCCATCGAAATCCGAGCCGAGCGCTACGCAGTCAATTCCCATCCGTTCGACCATGTGATCGAGGTGATCGGCCATGACCGACAATGGCATTGAAGGGTCTGCTTCGCCGTCTGGTCGAAGGAACCCGACGTGGAAATTCAGGCCCGCCACACCTCGACTCTCCTTGATCGCATCGAGTTGCTTGTCGGTGAGGTTCCTTGGCGCGTTCGAAACTTCCCAGGCGTTCGAGTGCGTCGCGACGATCGGGGCATCAGTGATGCCCGCAACATCCCAGAAGCCCTTCTCGTTAATGTGGGAGACATCGACCAGGATGTTTCGAGCATTGCACTGGCGAACCAGCTCCTTTCCCTCGTCCGTGAGCCCGGGGCCGGTGTCGGGCGAGCTCGGAAAGGACATGGGAACGCCTTCCGCGTAGCGGTTCTTCCGGAAGTGCGTCAGCCCGATCGACTGAACCCCGGCCTGATGAAACACGTCGAGAGCAAAGCCGTCCGGGTCGAGTTGATCGGTGCCTTCGAAGTGCAGCAAGATCGCGAAAATTCCGTTGTCAAGACAATGCTGCAGCTCCGACGCCGAGCGGATGATCTTGCACTGGCCGTTGGATTCGCGTTCGATCTGGAACAGTCGGCCAAGCAGTTCCAGCGATTTCGACTGGGCGTAATCCATCGCCATCGGCTCTGGCCAGCCCTCAGCCGGGCGCTGAAACCGCTGTGTCAAGCGCTTCCGGGCATCTTCACCCTCCGCGGCGGGGTCCTCAGTTTCCGGCGGACGAACGAAAACGGCGAAGAACCCGCCGCCCAATCCGCCGTCCTGTGCTCGTGGAAGGTCAATATGTCCATTATCCACGCGCTCGAAGAATGATCTCCCGCCGGGCAGCGGGTTGAACCCTGATCCTGTGAGGCTCAATATCGTGTCGTTGTGACCATCAAAAATCGGGGGGAATGAGGATACCGGCATTCGGGGCTTGCCTTTCCAGTTCATTCAACTATCAACGGGAACGATCATCGTTCAGCCTTCCGGAGGCGTCAAGTGATCGACAAGCTCGGATCGGGCCGGTAGTACGAAAAGACGCAGCTCCTGGAGAAGCTGCGCCATGCGTTTCTTACTCGGTTGGCTCGCGGCGGATCAGACTGCGCGACGGGTGCGTGGGTTCGCCAGTTCATCGAGTCCGACCGACGTCGCAAACAGGCCCACGAAGAGCATGATAATGACGATAATCGGCGGCAGGAACCACCACCACATTCCGTGGAGGAGCGCCGCGTTGAACTGAACCCAGTAGATCGTCATGCCGAGCGTCGGCGAGTCCATCGGTCCCAGCCCCAGAACTTCGAGTCCGACCGAGGCGAGAATCGCCGCCGCGGTGGAACCGACGAACGTAGCGAGAATGTAGGGAAGCAGGTTCGGCAGAAGCTCCTTGACAATCACTCCGAGTCCGCTGGTTCCCGACAGCTTGGCGACCTGAACATAGGCGCGCTCCTTGATGGAAAGCACCTGCGAACGAATCGTTCGGGTTGGCCATAACCAGGATAGCGAGGCGACGACAATCGCCATCATCGT
>SKTL01000241.1 GCA_007122555.1 Thermomicrobiaceae bacterium
GACGGTGTCAATCATCGGAAGCGTCATGAATCCATAGTTGTAGACATCGATTCCGTCAACACCACGTTCCTTCCATGCAGCGATCCGCGAGGCTGCCTGTTCTGGGTGATCGGCGTCGGGCGAGATGGCGCGAACCATGCCAAAGACCGGGCGGTCGCCCATCAATTCCTTCAACGTCGTCGCTCGCCGGCGAGCCGCATCATCAGACGGCGCGTATCCGGTCAGTAACCCGTCGGCGAGCTGAACAATGTTGGGCGGAACGCCAGCGTCGCCCTCGGTCGCCGCCATCCCGGCGAACAGCCTGACTTCGGTTTGCGGGCGCACCGCATGAATTGCCTCGCGCAGTTCGGTAATGAACCCGGTTTCCAGGTCGCGGAGGAGCAGCTCGTATTGTTCCAGGTCCGGGTTGCTCAAGAGTTCATCAATGCTGGCCGCGGCGACCTCGGGGGCGTTCCAGATTGCGTCGATCGCCACGGCGACCTGGCGCTGCAGGGCCGGGGCGTCGATGCCACGATCGCCTGCGCGCTCGATCTCCACGGGATTGAAGGACAGTCCAAGCAATCGCTTTTGCAGGTCATTGAGCGGTATCGGAATGACCTCATGGTGGAATCCATGGACGAATCCCATGTACTCGGGCGATTCCAGCTGGATTGCGCGAACCCGTGCGCTGCTGACGATGTCCGTTACCAGTCCTCCCATGTATTCGCGAACATCCGGGTGTGCCGGGGACAGCGAGTGAAGAATCGGGTCCCCAAACGCGGTGTGCATTGTGCAGTCGGGGTAGCGTTCGCCGAGCCAGGTATTGTGCAGGCAGACGGTCCAGGATACGAGGTCGAGGCCGTGTTTCTCCCGCTCGCGATCGAGATCGCGCAGCGGATCGGCATCGCGATTCACCAGCGAGCTGACTCGCGGCTGTATCCTGCCGTAGTGCGAAATGTTGGGCCGAAAGTAGATTGCCCCGTCCTCCGGGAAATAGACGCGCCTGGCCGGATTGTGCGGCAGAAGGAATTTCCCGGCGTGGTAGGCGGTCGCGAGATTCACAGCCGTGAAGCCGGCGCCGGCGATGCGCGCCAGCGCCTTGTCATATCCCTCGGCTTGCAGATCCCACGGGTAGGTGAACATGCCAGCCTGCATGGTTAGCGCCCTCCCCGCAACGCCGACTCATGTCCGCCGGTGACCAGCAGCGTTTGCCCGGTGATGAAGTCGGTCTCGGGCAGGCAGAAGTACGTGACAGCCGAGGCGATGTCGTCAGCGTTTCCGATCCGCCCGATCGGGATGTGCTTTGCGGTCTCCGCCCAGGCTTCGGGGTCTTCCGGTTGCCCGGGGCGATCCGCCATCGCGCCTGGGGCGACGCAGTTGATGTTGATGCCGTGCGCGCCGACTTCGTAGGCCATCGCGACCGTCATCATCTCCACTCCCGCCTTGCCGATGTTGTAGACGGCGCGGTCTCCGTGAGTGCGGTGAACACCGATCGTGCTGATGTTGACGATGCGGCCCTTGAGATCCTTCTCGATCATATGTTTGATCGCGTACTGCGAGAGGATGTACGGCGCCCTCAGGTTCACGTTCATCTGATAGTCCCAGTTGTCATCGCTAACTTCCCAGGCGTCTTCAATGATGCTCATGCCTGCGTTGTTGACGAGAATGTCGAGCTGGTCAACGTGTTTGAGCGTCTCTTCAGCGAGTTTGTGCGCCTCGGATACTCGCGAAAGATCGGCCGGAATCCCGAATGACTCCACGCCGAGCTCCTGAATTGCAGTGACCGATTCCTGGACGTCCCCTTCTTTTCGACCGGAGATCACGACGTTCGCGCCCTCGCGGGCGAGCCATTCGGCCATCGTTCGACCAAGACCGCGGGTGCTTCCAGTCACCAGTGCGGTTTTGCCCTTCAGGCGGTTGTTCGGTTGCTGAACCGTCAACGTATCCCTCCCTGTTTCGTCTCGATGCGCACTGAACGGCGGCGCCGTTGATCAGACAGTCGGACTTGCCGGACAGGCGCGATTCGGCCCGGATTCTGGTGTACCGGTACGTTAAACCAGACCGCCGTGTGCTGCAAGCGCCAGTTTTGCTGGTGTAGTTGGTCAGTGATCTTGTCAGGCATCGAGAGGGTTGCCTGCGGCGAGCGGCTGATATAGCTTAGTGATGCGGGCACATTCTCATTGATTTGCGCCAGGAGGAGGAAAAGCATGGCCATCTCGCGGACCGTCAGTCGTGCGGAATTGCTAGAGCCGGTCCATAAACTGCCGAGGGAGGCGTTCGCGCACCTTCCAACCGCACTTGAAGAGGCGCCGAGACTGCGCGAGGCGCTCGGTCCAGGCGCGCCGCGCATTCTCGTCAAGCGTGACGACCAGACAGGTCTGGCGTTCGGCGGGAACAAGGTGCGCCATCTCGAGTTCCGGCTGGCTGACATCCGGCAGCGCGGGGCGACGGCGCTGACGATTATGAACGCGGCCGTCTCGAACCATGCCCGGTTGCACACTGCGCTGGCCGCGCGGTTTGGATTGAGCTCACACATCCTCAAGGTTCCAAGCAGCCACGATCACCCGGTCAACGGAAACCTCCTGCTGGCTCGAATGATGGGAGCGCATGTTGTCGATGGATCCAGCGATGATCCGGAGACATTGAATCGCGAGTATCAGGAGATGATCACGCGTCTTGAATCCGAGGGACATACGGTCTATGACACGGTGAGCGATCCATTCTCGACGATCGCCGGCGCCTGCGCCTACCTGATCGGTACGGTGGAGTTGCTGGAGCAACTGGATGAACTGGATGTCAATCCGGACCACATCTTCCTGGTATCCGGGGCATCCGCTGCCGGTCTGGTTCTCGCCGGGAAGCTGCTGGGCGAACGATATCGCGTCCACGCAGTGAACATCGGCGACCAGGTCGATCCCGCGAACCTGGTGCTGGATTTCTCTAACCGGACCGCTCGACATCTCGGGTTCGACGTCGAGATCACAACTGATGACTTCGATGCCTCAACCGAGTACGGCCATCCGGGGTACGCGCAGCCAAGCGACAAGACGATGGAGGCGATACGCCTGGCGGCGCAAACCGAAGCCCTGATTTTCGATCCGGTGTACACAGGGAAGTCCTTCGCCGCGGTGATCGGAGAAATGCGAAAAGGGAACATCGGACCGGAGGATACCGTCGTGTTCATCCACACTGGCGGCACGCCGAACCCGTTCTCGTTCAGCGATGAATTGCTTGCCGCGCTATAGATGTTTCGGGCAGTGAAACGTAACCGTGGACTCTTGCCGCTCTTGTTGCATAGCCTGACACGAGATGTTTCACCCCGTCAACACCGGGCCGGGAATTTCGGTCTCCTGAGATCTTCTTGACGGGTTCTCGGGCCGGTGGTATCTTCTCGACATCTGGAACAAATCGGACGTATCGCGTCGACGTTCACCCGCAGTGTCAATAACAAGCAGACACGTGTATCCGGTGCAGGGTCGACCGAACAAGAGGAGGAGCTTCATGGGTCAGTGGGAGACGGATCTCCGACAACGTTTGCTGGCTGATGCGATGGCTGGCCGTATCACCAGGCGACAGGTGTTGAAACGCGCCGGCGCGCTCGGCCTGAGCGCGTCCTTTGTTTCAACGCTGCTCGCCGCGTGCGCGGACGATGATGACTTCGATGATCTCGCGGAACTCATCGAAGATACCGACGACACCGATGATGACGTTGACGACGCCGAGCCGACGGATGACATGGAAGATGTGGCCGACGACGAGGCTGACGTAGCTGATCCCGAAGACGTGGAGGATCTTGATCTCGAGATCGCGGACCGGAACCGCACCCTGATCGTGATGCAGGGTGGCAGTGACGGTGAGAACCCGGACTACGCCAACTTCAACAATCAGGTTCCCGGTCAGCAAGGCGGCTTCCACTCCGGCCCGCTTCAGACGATGGCCGAACCATTGATCATGTTCAATGTCCTCACCGGTGATTACGAAAACTGGCTTGCGGAGCATTGGGATTACAATGAGGACTTCACTGAGATCACGATGACCCTGCGAGAAGGAATCGAGTGGAGTGACGGAGAGCCGTTCACTGCCGAGGACGTTGAGTTCACGTTCAACAAGGTGCGCGATCATCAGGGTGAGGTTGTTCACGGCGCGGAGATCTCATTCCTTGATGAAGCGATCGCTGAGGATGAGCTGACGATTCGGTTTATTCTGAATGAAGCGAACCCTCGCTGGTGGGCGACCACGCTGACCACGAACCACGGTGTGACTGAGCAGATCGTTCCAAAGCATATCTGGGAAGATAAAGATTTCATCGAATTCACGTTCTATGACGAGGACGAGGGTTGGCCAATTGGCACCGGGCCGTACCGGCTCACTCGAACAGCCCCGGATCAGAAGGTGTTCGACCTTCGCGACACATGGTGGGCGGCGGAAACCGGCTTCAAGGAGATGCCGCAGGTCGAGCGGGTTATCTACATACCGGACCGGGATGAATCGCTTGCCGCACAGATGCTGATCACCAACGAGATCGACATGTCTCGCATTCTCTCGGTTCCGACGCTGGAGTCGGTCTTTGTCCAGAATGAGGAAGTCAGAACATTCTCCGGGCAAGAGCCGCCATTCGGCTATCTGGACTGGTGTCCGATCGACCTTGGGTTCAACACTGACGTCGAACCATGGAGTAACCGCGACATTCGCTGGGCGCTCAACTACGCGATCGATCGTAACCGACTGGTGAACCTGGCGGAGGCGGGGGCCGGCGTCACCGCATTGCACCAGTTCACCCCGTACGAGTGGTTCGAGCCGTTCGAGGACGCGCTGCAGCCGCTCTACGAAGAGTATGGCCTTGATACGTCCGCACATCCCGAGCGAGTCGAAGAGCTGATGACTGGGATGGGGTACGAGCTCAATGGCAATGATCTCTGGGTTGATGAGAACGGGGACACGTTGAGTCTCAACATCTTCGTTCCAGAGTTCCTCCGGGCTTATGGCCCGCCGTTGAGCCAGATGCTGCGGGACGCCGGCTTCGATGCGGAGTTCGACATGTCGCCCGGGCTAGCATCAGAAGTCCAGACCGGTAATCACGAAGTTGCGCTGGGATGTAAAGGCCCGAGCGGGGTGCTGGGTATGGATCCGTACTTCATGCT
Source organism: Thermomicrobiaceae bacterium (assembly GCA_007122555.1). Classification (GTDB taxonomy): domain Bacteria; phylum Chloroflexota; class Chloroflexia; order Thermomicrobiales; family Thermomicrobiaceae; genus SLMJ01. The sequence goes on from SKTL01000241.1 coordinate 5,121, forward strand.
TTCGATCTATACCTCGCAGTATTTCCGGCCCACGGGTGAACCGGCGCCGATATGGTGGGCGACCTCTCGCTGGCAGAATGAAGAATACGACGACGCCGTCCGTCAGATGGAGACCCTCGATCCAGAGGATCCGGAAACCCTGGAGTTGTTCACTCAGGCGATGGATATCTGGATCCGGGAAATGCCGCAGATCTTCTTCGCCCAGTTGATCATCCGATACCCGATGAGCACCCACTACTGGGAAGGCTGGCCGGATGAGAGCGACGTCTATGGCTTCCCGCACTCCTGGCAGCAGGAGTTCCTGAAGACCATTATCAATC
>SKTL01000276.1 GCA_007122555.1 Thermomicrobiaceae bacterium
AACGGCAGCATCATGTTTCATTATGTCGACAACGATCAACTCCTGGCCTATACCAAGCACACGCCGAATCTGGACAACATCGTCCTCACGGTGGTCAATCTCGATCCGGAGCACATCCAGTCCGGCTGGCTGGATTTTCCGGTGGATCTGTTCGGCATCGACGAGCATCACGCCTATCTGGTGGAAGACGTGCTCAACGATCACAGCTATCTCTGGCACGGTTCTCGCAACTACGTTGAACTGAACCCGCATACCAGTCCGGCGCACATCTTCCGGGTTCGCCGGCGAATGCGGTCTGAGTGGGATTTTGATTACTATGATTGAGCCTGGCCGGAACACATGTAGGGGCCGACGACCCTGTCGGCCCGGATTTCCCGCCGGTATTCGGTCGCACAGAGTCGTGCGACCCTACCAGAATACAGATGCATTATCGAGGGGGTTGTTCTTCTGTGATTGCCCGTGAGCATCGCGAAACCGAGGGCGTTGTTTCGAACGCAACGTGGTACAAAGACGCCATCATCTACGAACTCCACGTCCGGGCGTTCAAAGACAGCAACGACGACGGCATCGGCGACTTTCGCGGTCTGGTCGAGAAGCTGGATTACGTGCAGGACCTCGGCGCGACGGCGATCTGGCTGTTGCCGTTCTATCCGTCTCCGCTCAAGGACGACGGCTATGACATCGCCGACTACACCTCGATCCATCCGAGCTACGGGACGATGCGCGATTTCCGCCGCTTCGTGCGTGAAGCGCACAAGCGCGGCCTGCGGGTGATCACCGAGCTCGTCTGCAATCACACCTCGGATCAACACCCCTGGTTTCAGCGCGCACGCACGGCAAAACCGGGCAGCGTTTATCGCGATTTCTATGTCTGGAGCGATACCCCGCACAAGTACGAAGACGTGCGGATCATTTTCAAGGATTTCGAGCACTCAAACTGGACCTGGGATCCGGTCGCCCAGGCCTACTACTGGCATCGGTTCTATTCGCACCAGCCGGATCTGAACTTCGATAATCCCCGTGTGCGGCAGGAGATCATCAAGGCGATGGATTTCTGGTTCGATGCCGGGGTTGATGGATTGCGTCTGGACGCCATCCCGTACCTCTATGAGCGCGAGGGGACGAACTCGGAGAACCTGCCTGAGACGCACGAATTCCTGAAGCAACTCCGGGCGCACGTGGACGAGAAATATGAAGACCGAATGCTCCTGGCTGAGGCGAACCAGTGGCCGGAAGACGCGGTAACCTACTTCGGCGATGGCGACGAGTGTCATATGTCGTTCCATTTTCCGCTGATGCCTCGCATGTTTATGGGCCTGCGCATGGAGGATCGCTACCCGATTATCGACATCCTTGAACAGACGCCGGAAATCCCGGAGAACGCGCAGTGGGCGATCTTTCTCCGTAATCATGACGAGTTGACGCTGGAGATGGTGACCGACGAAGAGCGCGACTACATGTACCGGGTCTACGCCCATGATCCGCAGATGCGGATTAACCTGGGCATCCGGCGTCGGCTGGCTCCGTTGCTGGGAAGCAACCGCCGTCGCATTGAGTTGATGAACGGACTGTTGATGGCGCTGCCCGGTACGCCGGTGATCTACTACGGCGATGAGATCGGAATGGGCGACAACATCTACCTCGGCGACCGGGATTCCGTCCGAACGCCGATGCAGTGGAACAGCGATCGTAATGCCGGATTCTCCAAGGCGAATCGCCAGCGGCTGTTTCTTCCGGTGATCGTAGATCCCGAATACCACTTCGAGGCGATTAATGTTGAAACCCAGCAAGACAACCCGCACTCGCTGCTGTGGTGGATGAAGCGGCTCATTGCCTTGCGCAAGCGATTTCACGCCTTCGGGCAGGGGTCGCTGGAGTTCCTGCATCCTGAAAATCGGAAGGTCCTGGCGTTCATCCGGGAATACGACGGTGAACGGATCCTGGTGCTGGCGAACCTCTCACGCTTCGTTCAGAACGTCGATCTGGACCTGTCCCGCTGGGAAGGTCTTGCGCCGATGGAGATGTTCGGGCGGACTGAATTCCCAGCTATTACTGAGCACCCCTATTTCATTACCATGGGCCCGCATTCGTTTTACTGGTTCTCACTGGAACCGCAACGCCCGGAGCTGGATCCGGGAGAAGTCGTTCCGTCGGAACGTGATCTGCCGAAACTCGCCGTGACGGGCTCCTGGACAAATATTCTGACCGCTCGCGGGCGGGGGTCGCTTGAAGATGTGTTGCCGGGGTATCTGAAGGAGCGGCGCTGGTTCGGCGGAAAGTCCCGCCGGATCAAATCGGCGCGAGTGCAGGACGCGATTCCGCTCAGCAACGGTGGCTCCGGGCTGTTTCTCTCCTTCGTGCTGGTTGAGTACACCGAAGGAAACCCGGAAACATACGTGATCCCGATGGCGTTCGCCTCGGGTGAGCATGCCGGTCACCTGCTGGAGCATTCGCCGCAGGCGGCATTGACGCGTCTCAATGTGCGAGGCGGCGATGAGGGTGTTCTTTTTGACGCTCTGTTCGAGCCTGCCGTCGCCGAGATGTTGTTGAACCTGGTCGGTCGCCGGCGCAGGATACGCAGCAACGGGAATCAACTCGTCGGGAATACCACGCGAGTCTACCGGCAGATCATGAATCGCGCAGACGGTCCGTTGCCCCCGCGGATTTCGGGCGCAGAGCAGAGCAACACCTCGATTATCTACGGTCAGGAATTCATCCTGAAACTTTTCCGTAAGATGGAGCCAGGGATGAACCCGGATTTGGAAATCGGGCGATTCCTGACGCAGAACGGATTCGAGTACAGCCCGCCGATCGCTGGCTGGCTGGAGTATCAGAGCGCCAACCGGGAGCCGATGAGTGTCGGTATCCTGCTGGAGTTCGTCCATAACGAAGGTGACGCCTGGTCGTTCACGCAGGATGCCCTGAGCCGGTTCTTCGATCGGGTGGTGACCACGCACGAAGCGCCCGAGCATCAGTCGCTCTCGACTGCCAATCTGCTTGAACTCGCCGAGCAGGATCCGCCGGAAGAAGCGCACGAGTATTTTGATACCTATCTCGATGAAGCCTGGCTACTCGGGCAACGAACCGCCCAGATGCATTTGACGCTGGCATCTGATTTAACCAACCCCGATTTCGCCCCGGAACAGTTCACGTCGTTCTCGCAGCGGTCGATCTACCAGTCGATGCGGACGAGCACCCGTCAGACGATGCAAGCGCTCCGCCGTTTGAGGCGAAAGCTTCCGGAGGATGCGCAGGCGGTGGCCGACGACGTTCTCAGCGCTGAAGGCGATATCGAGAAACGACTTCAGGCGATCATTCAGAAGCGGATCGAGGGAATACGGTCCCGCACGCACGGAGACTACCACCTGGGCCAGGTGCTGTTCACCGGCAAAGACTTCATGATTATCGACTTCGAAGGGGAACCGGCCCGGTCGATCGGTGAACGACGGTTGAAGCGACCACCCATTCGGGACGTAGCCGGGATGCTGCGCTCGTTTCACTACGCCGCCTACGCGGCGATGTTCACCCAGCAGCAGGGCGGGATCATCCGGGAAGTAGACACCGAGCATCTCGAACCATGGATTCGCTACTGGTATGTCTGGGTCGCCAGCTCCTATCTCAAGGGGTATCTGGAAGCAACGCGCGGATCGATTATCCTGCCGAAGAACGATGACGATCTGCATCTGCTTCTCGATGTGCATATGCTGGAGAAGGCGGTCTATGAGCTTGCCTACGAACTGAACAACCGGCCGACCTGGGTTGGGATTCCCCTGCAGGGGATTCGCGATCTGGCGGCCGGTACTGGCGATGATTGACGACTGCCAGGTCAAATGACTCGCAGACTGCGACCGGCAACGTCCGGCTAACCGCCGGATTGCTTGCCGGTCCGTCTGATTCAAACGCGAAGCGCAGTCGAATGCCGGAATCTGATTTGCGTACTTGGTTAGTGCCGACGTTGACGGTTGAGCGAATGTTTGGAGAAGGTACCGTGCCCGGCGCGACACATTATGACAACACGATCATCACTGAACACGATCTGTATCTGTTCAACGAGGGTACTCATTATCGCCTGCACCAGGTGCTCGGCTCCCATCCGACGACGCTGAACGGCGAATCGGGCGCGCATTTCGCAGTCTGGGCGCCAAATGCCCGTTCCGTCAGCGTTATTGGCGATTTCAACGGCTGGAATAAAGATTCGCATCCGATGAAGGCGGTTGGGCAGTCTGGCATCTGGGCGACGTTTATCCCCGAGATCACGTCTGGAACGGCGTACAAGTATCACGTCCGGTCGCAGCAGCACGGATTCCAGGTTGATAAAGCTGATCCATTCGGCGTTCACACGGAGACGCCTCCGAAAACCGGGTCCAAGGTCTGGGATCTCGCGTACCAGTGGAGCGATCAGGAGTGGATGGGAACCCGCGGGGAGCGAAATGATCCAGGCGCCCCGATGTCGGTGTACGAAGTTCATCTTGGTTCATGGATGCGCTATCCCGATGGCAACTTCATGACCTATCGAGACGTGGCGCCGAAGCTTGCCGAGTATGTGCGCGACCTTGGCTTCACGCACGTCGAGTTCCTGCCGGTGACCGAGCATCCGTTTTACGGCTCCTGGGGCTATCAGACGACGGGATACTTCGCGCCGACGAGCCGGTTCGGCACGCCGCAGGACTTCATGTACCTGGTTGATACGCTCCATCAGCATGATATCGGCGTGATTCTGGACTGGGTTCCGTCCCACTTTCCGACCGACGAGCACGGACTGGCGTATTTCGATGGGACGCACCTGTTTGAACACGCAGACCCGCGCCAGGGGTTTCATCCGGACTGGCAGAGCTACATATTCAACTTTGGCCGGAACGAGGTGCGTAGCTTCCTGCTCAGCAGCGCGCTGCACTGGCTGGATACCTACCATATTGATGGAATCCGGGTTGACGCGGTGGCGTCGATGCTCTATCTGGATTACTCCCGCGAGGGTGATGACTGGGTGCCGAACGAGTTTGGCGGGCGGGAGAATCTGCGGGCAATTGAATTCCTCCGCCGGTTCAATGAAGTCATCTATCAGAACCATCCCGACGTGCAGACGATCGCCGAGGAGTCGACATCCTGGCCGATGGTGTCGCGCCCGACCTATGTCGGCGGACTCGGCTTCGGGATGAAGTGGGATATGGGATGGATGCACGACGCGCTGGAGTACATAGCCAAAGAGCCTGTCTACCGACGCTATCACCACACGAACCTGAGCTTTCGGATGATGTACGCGTTTTCCGAAAACTTCATGCTCCCGATCTCGCATGACGAGGTGGTGCACGGCAAGGGCTCGCTCATCAACAAAATGCCGGGCGATGATTGGCAGCGGCACGCGAATCTGCGTTCGTTCCTGGGGCTGATGTACGCACAGCCCGGCAAGAAACTGCTCTTCATGGGGAGCGAGTT
>SKTL01000323.1 GCA_007122555.1 Thermomicrobiaceae bacterium
GGCGGTTGGCTAACAACACTGGAGCAGGATCAAGAGAAGGTCGAGATGGCGACGGCGAATCTTGAACGCGCCGGCCTCAAGGAGCGGGTCGACATTATCCACGGCGACGCCCGGCAGACGATCCAGGCGCTCGATCAACGGTTTGATTTCGTCTTTATCGACGCCGACAAGGAGTCCTACGAGCACTACCTGACACACGCCCTGAAGCTCGTCCGCCCCGGAGCGGCCATCGTTGCTGACAACGTGGATTCGCATGCAGACGAGCTCGAAGTGTTTCTCGGCATGATCGACCGTGATCCCTGGCTGGAAGATGTCCGCCTGCCGTATGGCGGGGGTCAGGTGATGATCTATGTCCGGCCGGGGCGCTAGTTCACACAATCGGGTTCAAATCGACGAACCGTTCACGCACTCCCTGAGAAAGGAGACCCGGAATGCCGACCTATATTCTGCTCAGCAATCTGACGGACGAGGGACTGGAGACAATCCAGACCCGGCCGGATCGGATAAAACAGGTCAACGAGGAGATCGCCGCGCTGGGCGCACGCGTTGTTGAACAATGGGCCACGCTCGGCCCGTATGACTTTGTGAACATTGTCGAGGCGCCGGACAACGAAACGATCGCCAAGGTTTCCGTAACCCTTGGATCTCGCGGCACGGTCAAGTTCCTGACCATGCCGGCCATCCCGATCGACGAGTTTATCGGAGGGCTGTCGCCGAAGGATGACGGCGCGCCGACAGGGTAGGTGCTCGAAATCGTGAAGCACGAACGCCCGGCCGGGATCGGCCGGGCGTTTTCCGTTGGATCGAACGAATGCTACTCACGATCTACATTACCAGGAATACGCCAGGAACATCGAAACTCGCATACTCTTCATAGAGAATGTCAAAGGTTCCAGTTCCCGACAGATCCAGGTTTCCGACAATAACCTGCATGCCGCGCGCTCCCGGGCCGCCGCTCAGTGTCACGCTGGATCGCGGAGCGTAGATGACACCTGAGAATCCGCCACTGTTATTCGCCTGCAGCCGGAAGTCTGTCCCGTTGTCAATCCAGAGAGCCATACCGTCTAGCCCGTCGTCATACGGGCTTTCGTCCGGCGCCGCAATATCGACGCGCCCGTTGTGCGGTACCCATCTGGCGTTGTCGGTGAAGTACATGAAGACATCGTCTCCACGCACCAGGCCGTCCCCCTGTGCCGTGAGAGTGAAATCATCCCCGAAATAGTAAATGCCGGGTTGAAGATTGAGCGTTCCACCCTGTCTGACATCGAGCGTGACCGAGCCGCCATAGAATCCGGGCGGCATGGTGCAGCTGGTTGAGCAGCGAACACTGGAGGTCTGGTGCGCTGATGAGCCGGAGATTGCATCAACAACGTCGGCCTGTGTGGTGTATTCGCCCTGATCCTTTGCTGCGTTACGATCCGGCGGCTGCACTCCCATTTTTTCAATCGGGTCTCGAACAGGCGTCATTCCCTCGCGAAATCCAGCCCCTGCGCTCCAGTTCGTTCCCTGGTTGATTGTCCCGACGGCGTCGATGTATCCATCGGCTGTTACGATCGACGAATCACCATCCCGATCGATCCCGCAGTTGGACATGATGCTGCCTTCATTCACGTCGATCGTTCCGGAACCGCTAATCTTAATTCCAGCCTGACCGTTGGGCGCGCACTCCAGGGCGACAAGCGCATAGGGAATGTCTGTCGGCTGAATACTGGCGGTTGCGACGGCGCTGACACCCCAGTATCCGTCATAGAGTGCACGTAGAAAGAACGAGGTGACTTCCTTGGTCACCGTAACTTCCACATAGTCATCGCCATGCGGGTCCGGTGAAACATTGACATCGACATCATCCTCGCTGACTCCCGCGTTCGACGCCGCATAGTGCTTCCCTGACTCAATCTGCGCCGCCGCGCTATTGCCCGGTTCCGCCAGGTAGTCCAGCTTGGCTCTGGCGGCAGCGAGCGCACCGGCGTCGGCGGCGTTCTGGACCTGGCGACGCTCGGCCATGAGAAATCCGGTATCCACCGCAGCCGCAACCATGCCAACCAGCAGCAGTAATCCTGCCGCGAACATGATGAGCACCTGGCCGTCCCGGCCGGGACGTGAACCCTTGGCGACGACGGATATCAAACGACTGATCGGTTGCTTAATCATAATGCCCTCATCGTCACTGAGACGAGCAATCCGCTAGTATTGAACGATGACTGTGCTTTCGCTATTGAGCGTCAACGAACCGGATCCGATGATCATGCCGACGATCGGCTGGTACTCATAACTCGCTGAAACGGTCACCTGCGTGCCTGGTTCACCGATCGGATCGGGGGCGACCGTGGTGGTCACCGGCCCGCTTAGCCCGCTGGCGTACTCAGAGACAATCTCCTGAACTTCGACGATCGCATTCTCGTTTTCGGAGCGCTCGCCGTTCACCATCGCGTGGCGGGCGCCCTCACGGGTCGAATTGCTCAACGTGTGATTATTGTAGAGCAACCAACCCATCTCGACCGTGCCGAGCGTCAACAGCAGAAAAATCGGCAACGTCAGCGAGAACTCCACGATGCTCTGCCCGCGTGATCGAGACGACGAACCGAACCAGCGCATCAATTCACCACCCGCATCTCGACTGTTCGCTCCATCGGGACTGCATCAGGGATCGGCCAGATCGTAATCAACGGTCGGAAGTTATAGCTCACTGTCACGGCAACGCATTCATAGGGGACGTTGTTTGGACGAGTAAACGTATCCGTGCAATCCGGGAAACTGATCGCCACAGGTTCGCCCCAGATCAACGTTGTCTCAGCCCGGACTGCCGCGATCATCCCGCTGGTGTCCTGGGACGCCTCAGTCGACTGCATCCCGTAGGCGGCGCCTTCCCGGGCCGCGCTCCCGACCTGGATGTAGGCCGTCATCGCACGACCGAAGTCGGCGCTGAGCGCCAGGATCAATACCGCGATCGGCAGAATCAGCGCCAGCTCGACGATCGACTGGCCTCTTGATTTGTGGAAATGATCGCGCCGGAACATAGCAGTAACTCCAGGATAGCGCTGTCGACGAAGCAACTATGCTTCACTTACTATTCTAGGAGTCAGCCGTACTTCCGCCATCAGGCAGAGGTCCCGAATGGTTGCAGGCAAAGTTCCTATCTGAGGGTCAGTACTGGAGTCATTGGGGTAAGAGTTCCGAACCGGAGAGGGGCGACAATCCAGGAAAAGACCTCCTGAAGAAAGCCTCAGGCGACAGGGTATACGCAACCGGAATCTATCTATTGCTGAGACCGGTAATGTTGCGCCCCTGCCAACTGTGCGTGGTCGGATCTGCAACCTTGCAGGATCATCGAATCAGGAACACGCGGCTGGGTTCGCCTTCGTAGTCTTCAGGTGTATCGAGATTGAACGTGACGTTCCCGTGCAGTACCACGCTCTCTCCAACCACCTGTCCGACCGCAATCTGCGCCGAGGGGGTGCCCCCGAGTTGAACGTGAGAGCACGGTGCGTAAATCACGCCTTCGAAGACCGTTTGCGCGTTCCCATGCGTGGTCATATCGGCGCATGAATCCTCGGAGATCCAGATCACAATGTTCGCGTCGCATGCGTCAGTGCAGTTGCCGCGCGCCGGATGATCGTCCGGTAATGCGCCGATCGTTCTCACATTGATCGCGGAGTTTCCCGCCATCGACAGGGCATTGTTCCCACTGAAGTGCATGAGGACACCGCCACCATCGCCAACCTCGCCGGTCTCCGGATAATCCTGGTCGACTGATCTAAGCGTTCGCGGGCCAAGGCTGATACCCGATTCAAAACAATAGATGCCGGGTAACATATTGATCGTTCCGGGCGGACCTCCGCCAAAGATCTGGTTCATCGTCGCGTTGTCGTAGCGGCCGGGCGTGATTATCTTGTCACCGCCAGGCGGACCTCCGCCACCGGGTGGGCCTCCTCCGGGACCGCCATCATCGTCGTCGTCGTCATCTTCCTCCTGGTAGAGACCGCCGTCCACTCCGCACGTCGGTTCAGTCAGATCTTCATGGGGATCATTGATCTCATTCGCTTCGCCAATCTGTTGCGCACCAGGTGGCTGACTAATGCCGCCGTGACTATCGTTGATGTACTCGTAAGCCTCCACATCTCCTCCGACATAAACAGATCCAGCGCCACCGATCTTGTGGATACACGAGTTCGATCCGATGGAGCCATTCTCGATATTCGCGGTTGCGTTACCGATGAACTGGATGCCTGTTCCGTTCGCTCCCTGTTGACATGATGGATCAAATCCTAGCGCAATAATGGCGAACGGCCCCGGGTCGAGGAGAACCTGGGCTTGCGCCGTTGCACTGACGGACCAGTCGCCAGTGTAAAAGGAGTCCAGGAAGAAACTCTGGACCTCATGATGGACCACTGCCTCGACGATGTCTCCATTAACTTCGACTGATACATCCGTGCCGTCACCTTGCCCGTACCCGTTCTGCTGCGCGTACGCCACGCCAACCCCCGGAGCGGTAGCCGCATCGTTGCCTCGCGCGATATGGCGCGCGGTTGCCAGGGCGGCAGCGTCGGCGGCATTCTGGGCCCCCCGGCGCTCGGACATTGCAAACCCGGTATCCGCCGCCAGCGCGAGGAACATGATCAGCACGAGGCTGGAAACGGCGAACAGGATCAGCGCCTGACCGTCCTGGGCTCTGGATGTCGTTTGTTCTCTGTTCCAAGACATTAGACGACCTGCTTTCCGGTCTGAGATCAGTAGTGAACCATCATGGTGCTGCTGGAGCTGAGATTCAATGACGCGTTGGGAAAGACGAATCCGACGAGCGTCTGGTGCGTGTAGTCGACCTCGACGGTCAGTGTCGACCCTGGCTGCATTGCCGGATCATCGGGATCGAGCACCACCTGCAAGCTGCCCGGATTGGAAAGGCTGACCCGTTGATCGATCGCATTCCTGACTGCGTCGTTATCCGCCAGCGTTCCGGACATCGACCCGTTTACGACGGCGAACCGGGCGCCCTCGCGGGCGGCGTTGGAAACCTGATGATTGTGGAAGAGGAGCCAGCCCCCCTCAATCACACCGAAGAGCATGAGGAACAGTAGCGGCGCAACCAGCGCAAACTCCACCATGCCCTGTCCGCGGTTTGCTCGCCAACGGCTCACTGTCAACCCCCCTGCATTCGCATCTGGGCGGTGCGCTGAAGATCGATCTGGCCCGGCAAGCCGGGGAAGTCGAACAACAAGTCGAACTGATAGTTGACGGTCACCCGGGCGCACGGAAGCCCGAGATCATCCTCACACGGATCGGCAACGCCGCATCCGGGCGGATACTGGATATCTACCGTCGGGGCCGTCCCAAAGATCGTGCCAGCCGGTCCAACTTCCTGCAACGCAGCGCTGCGGACCATCAGCTCATCACAGGCGTTATCGATGTTTCGAGACGCGACGCTGGCGCCTTCAC
>SKTL01000510.1 GCA_007122555.1 Thermomicrobiaceae bacterium
ATCCGGGGAATGTTCTTCTGTTCCCAGCAGGCGGTCCCGCACATGCAGAAGCGCGGCGGCGGCAACATCATCAACCTGACCTCGGTTCACGGCGCCGGCGGTTTTCCGAATCATACGGCCTACGCCTCGACCAAAGGCGCGATCATCTCATTTACGCGGCAACTGGCGATCGAGCTGGCCCCGCACGACATCCGGGTCAACGCGATCGGCCCCGGCCTCATCGAAGTGCCGCGGTATTTCGATAATCCGGATTACACCAGCGAGCAAGGAGCGACCCGGGTTCCCTGGGGACGGGTTGGCAAACCGCAGGATATCGCCGGGGTCGCGGCATTCCTGGCGTCAGATGCGGCCGACTTCGTTACAGGCCAGGTCGTTTATGTCGACGGAGGGACGACCGCCCGGATGTCGATGCCGTAACGATTTCGAGCGCTAGCAGGTGATGTTCTTGTCCGCCCGGACGTGATCGATCACGAACCGGGCGCCATGAACTTCGCCGTTTCCTACCGTCAGGCGCTATGCGCTCGCAAGAACTCCTCATCGATATCGATGCCCAGCCCCGGGCCTTGCGGAACGGCCATGCAACCATCGGCAGGGTCGACCCGAATCGGCTCCGGCAGGTACCACTGGAAGATGTCGCTGGTCAGTGGCGGATCGTGAAATACCTCGACGAACGGGCAGTTCGGGATCGCTGCGCAGAGATGCAGGTGCGCCACGAACCCGAGCCCGCCACCTCCATGATGCGGAGCGCACAGTTTCCGATGCATCTCGGCGTAGGCGCACGCTTTCCGGATCTGCGACATCGTCTCGCCGACCATCGCCTCCGGCTGCAGCACGTCGTAACAATTCTGGTCGATCAGCCACCGATACTCATGCAATCCCCGGTTGTTCTCACCACCGGCGATCAGAATATCGACCGACGCGGTTAGCCGGGAGAGGCCGTCGAAGTCGTAGCGAGCGAGCGGTTCCTCGAGCCAGTAGACGCCGAGTTGCTCGAGTTCGCGAGCAGTCTGGAGGGCACGGCGGTAATCCCAGACCGGAGTTGGATCAGGGTGTGGCGTACCCGGCTGCTGCGCCTGGTTGGCGTCGACCAGGATGATGAAGTCATCCCCGACCGCCTTTCGGACCGCTTCGACTTGCCGGATATCCTCGTCCATGGTCCATTCGTGCAGTCGAAGCTTGACCGCCGGCCAGCCTTCGGCCTTTCGGGCCGGGACGTCTTCCGCGCGCTGCTCCGGCGTGGATTTTTCGACGAATGAGGCATACGCCGGAACCCGGTCCCGATAGCCGCCCCAGAGCTTGTAAACGGGCTGGCCGCAGGCCTTACCGATGATGTCCCACAGGGCGATCTCAACGCCCCATGCGGCATTCGCGCCTCGGAAGACCGGGGCGAACTGTTCCAGCGCAAACGGGTCCTTGCCGACGAGTTGCGGCTTGATCCAGGATTCGATAATTGCGCTGGCTCCGTATCCCGGCGATCCCCATCCGACGATCCCCTCATCGGTCGAGACCTTGACGACAACGCCATCCTGGCTTGATTTGCTGGTTCCAGGGGCCCAGGCCGGGTAAACCGGGCGTTCCATATCCGGGCCCTTGAGCACGAACGTTTCGATGTCGGTGATTTTCATTGCACTCCTGATTTCATTTGGAGACTGCGAAGCTGGCAGCCGGGAAAGCTACGCGACAACCCGAACGTGGGCGATCTCTCGCTCACGAATTGGCCGAACGAAATCTGCCGGCAGTGTGACGACGGCCACTGTTTCGCCGACGAGCGTCACGAACTCGACCTCATATCCAGCATTCTTGTCGTGGACCATCACAATCGTGCCGACATCGCCGGACTGCAATCGATACTCGGGCAGATCCCGGTTCAGCACCACAACGTCAAGTTCCGAGAACATGTTCGTTACTCCTTCAATGGATACGCAGTCACGAAACGAAGCTGTGATTCTTCTGATCGGACGAACCATACCGCGCGAACGCGTGGTTCTCGCCCATCAGGTGTGTACAGTTCCCCATCAACGATGTATTTCCGACCAAAGCCAGTATCCTCACTATACACAACAGGATTTGATCTGATGTGCTCTATCAGAGCATCACGCAACTCACTCCATTGACCGATGCTGAATCCAAAGCTTTCGAAAAAGCGCGTCTTAGCCCGTCCGGTAGGATGTGATTCGGACAAGAGGTAGTTCCTGAGCTTCGCTTCCTCAATCTGGAGTACGGCATTGTTTGGCAGGTGCATCCATATCCCCTCAGATCACCCCTGCATTCCGGAGACCCTGGACGTCGTCAACCGAATAACCGATTGCCCCGAGCACTTCATCGGTATGCTGACCGAGCAACGGCGGCGGCAACCGGACCGTGCCGTGCGTCTCGCTGAATTTGATCGGGATGCCGGGCAGCTTGAGACCTGGCACGGTGGGGTGCTCGACATCGACGACCATCTCCCGGTGCAGCACCTGTGGCAGATTGAGGACGGTATCCAGCGAGTTGACCGGGCTGCACGGCACCCCAGCCGCGTCCATTTTCGCTGCCCAGGTTGCGGCGTCATCCTGCACCAGCGTCGCTTCCAGTTCCTGCTGGAGTTCTCCGGAATGGGCGCACCGATCAGGGTTTGTGGTGAATCGGGGATCATCCAGAAGCTCCGTGCGGCCGATAGCCTCGCAGAAGCGGCTCCAGAGGCCGTCGTTGACCACCGCCACTACCAGGAAGCCGTCCCTGGTGGCAAATGCCCCGTAGGGCGCGACCGATGCATGCCCTGATCCGAGCCGTTTCGGAGGCTCGCCGGACGCAAAGTACGAGACTGCGTGGTAGGTCATCCAGGAGACCTGTCCTTCAAGCAATGACGACTCGATCTTCTGCCCGTGCCCCGTCCGTTCCCGGAAGTAGAGCGCCGCCAGAATGCCCTGCACCGCATTTGCCCCGCAGGTCAGATCTACCAGCGATGTTCCAACCCGCACCGGCGGGCGACCCTCTTCGCCGGTGATGCTCATCAGCCCGCCGTACGCCTGCATCAGCAGGTCGACACCGGAACGGTCTTTGTCTGGACCGTCGCTGCCGACCGCTGAGATCGTGCAGTAGATGAGGCGTTCGTTGACCTCCCGAAGCTGCTCGTAGCCGATGCCGAGCTTTTCCGGCGCTCCTGTGCGCAGATTGTGGAGAACGATGTCGCTCTCGGCCGCCAGTTTCCGGGCGATTGTCTGACCCTGCTCGGTTCGCAGATCGAGCGTGACGCTGCGCTTGTTCCGATTCGTGCTCATGAAGTAGCAGCTCTCGCCATTCCAGTAGGGCGGGAAGCTGCGGGTATCATCGCCTCGGCCCGGCGCCTCGACCTTTATCACGTCCGCCCCCAGGTCTCCCAGCGTCATCCCGGCGAACGGTCCGGCCAGATGACGTGAGAAATCGAGTACGCGAATGCCTTCCAGTGGTCCGGTCATTACCAACGACCCTCCAATAACCCGTTCTACCGCGGGACACGATGGACTGGCCCGCTTGTGCGTTCCTCTCCTAGCGTCCGGTGAACTCGGGTGGACGCTTTTCGGCGAAGGCCTTCAACGCTTCCTTGCGGTCCTCGGTGTCCGCGGCTTCCGTCACGCCGTCCTGGTGGTGTTGCGACGCGGCCCCGATCCCTTTCGTCATTGTTATCCAGAGATTCTCCTTGGTGCGTCGAATGGAAAGCGGCGCCAGATCAAGGATCTGATCGGTCAATTCGGCGACCGCGCGATCGACATCCTCCGCGATGTGAGTCGCCAGCCCGATCTGCTCTGCTTCCGGCGCCTCGATCCAGCGCGCGGTCAACAACATGTCCTGCGCCCGGGACAATCCGATCAACCAGACGAGATGGTGCGTGGGAGAGGGCACCGCAACTCGCGGCTCCGGGTAGCTGAACCGGGCATCCGGAGACGCAATGCGGAGATCCGCCGAGATTGCCAGCTCACATCCCAGACCGACGGCCACGCCGTTGATCGCGCCGATGACCGGTGACGGCAGGCTGCGCAGCTTGTTCAGACATCGGTGCATCGTCGCAACACGGGTCCGGACGAAATCGCTGCTTGCTTCCCGTGACTCTTTCAGGTCTATCCCGGCGCAGAATCCGGGGTCGGCAGCGCGGAGTATGACCAGCTGAGGCGGGTCGGCGTGCAGCGCCTCCAGGCATGATTCCAGTTCCTGCAGCATGGCGTAGTTGATCGCATTGCGCGCCTCCGGCCTGTCGACGACAAGTTCAGCGACGCGGCCGTTCCACTCAAGTCGCATGGATTCGTGCATATGACCTCGATTTCTCCACGGTGATCATTGCCGGGCTGTTGTCTGCGAGTATCCCCGACGATCCGGACATTGTCTATTGCCTCGAGGCAGTCTGTGCGCCCGCATTAATGACAACCTTGTTTGCAAACCTGGTTGCTGGTATAGTTTCTGCTACTGATCTGGGTATCCGGGCGCCTGATCCGGATGCTGCGGATGAATCTTAAAAATTTGACCGTTGAGCAACTCGCCTCGGCATGATCCGCCCAGGGTCGCTTCCTCGCCGAGCGTCGCTCAATGTCAGTTTTCTCCCGGGAACCGCCGCCCGCCTCTCAGCGAGCGTTCCGGGGAGTGCGCCTCCGGGTGTTTTTCCACGCCGCGACTCACTTGGAGTCGCATTGATGATCGCCGCCACGGCGCTCCCCGCGCCGCCACGCGCCGTTTGTCTCATTGTTTCCCATGGTTTGAATGCTGAGTGTTGTTCTCGCAGCGGTCTCTCCAGCCGTCTGTAGCGCAACACCAGCAGCTTGAAACGATCACTGGCGTCTTGCCGCCTGTGATCCGACAATCCAATAGTGCCAGGAGTTATGTCATGTTTGATCTCACGCCTCGCCAGGGGCTGGTGTTCACCGCGCTGATGGTCGCGGCTGGCCGCGATGACGGCGCAACCGCTGATTCAACCGAAGCAGGGCTTGATCGGCCGAACGAGTTCCCGAGGCGCTAATCGATTCGTAACGACGCGGCATTTGCTGAGAAGCCGGGGCGGTGAAGTCCATCGTCCCCTGCACGATTCACCCGCTCCGCGGGCATGAGGAGGAAAGGACCGCTTGATTTCTATGAGACGACTCTCACTGAGCAGATTGCTCTCCATCATCGCGTTGATCGCGGCGATGGCGCTGATCGTCGCGGCGTGTGACGACGCGACTGATGACGGCGTGGCGGACGACGCCGTTGCCGACGATACCGAAGAAGTTTCCGATGATGCGGATGATGCTGTTGGCGCATGGCACGGCGAGCGTGCAATCGTCTACGCCGATTACAACTGGGACAGCGCGATTCTGTTGAATCGGATCTCCCAGTTCATCGTTGAAGAAGGCTACGGCTACGAGACCGACATGATCCCCGGCGAGACAATTCCGCTCTTCCAGGG
>SKTL01000182.1 GCA_007122555.1 Thermomicrobiaceae bacterium
CGCAGGAAATGGAAGGCGAGGGCGAGGAAGAAGAAGGGGATGCCGACGACATCCTCAGCTTTAGCGCGTCTGAGGTCCTGCGCGAGAAGGATTTCGCCGATCTTTCCGAAGACGAGATGCAGCAGACCCGCCGCTTCATGGAGCAGCTTGAGTGGAGCATTGGCCGCCGGCGCTCCCGCCGTAAGGTATCTGCCCGCAAGGGTCGATTCTGGGATCCACGCAAGACGATGCGGAAGAGTTTGCAAACGGGCGGAATCCCGATGCAGATCTCTCGTCGCAAGTTGAAAGACAAGCCGCGCCAGCTGGTGGTTATCTGCGACGTGAGCGGTTCGATGGACCGCTATTCCCGGATTCTGTTGCAGTTCGTCTACGCCATCGAGCAGGGAATGGCGAACGTCGAGTCGTTCGTGTTTGGCACCCGGTTGACCCGCATCACGCGTCTCTTGCGAAACCGGTCGATTGACAGCGCGATGGAGCGTGTTGCCGAACAGGTGCACGACTGGTCCGGCGGCACCCGTATCGGACAGTCACTGCAGGCGTTCAACACAACCTGGGCGCGACGTGTCCTGCGAAACGGCGCAGTCGTTCTGGTGATCAGCGACGGCTGGGATCGGGGCGATCCAGAGCTGCTCGGTCAGGAAATGGCTCGCTTGCAACGCAGCAGCTACCGGATGATCTGGCTCAATCCGTTGCTCGGATCGCCGCGTTATGAACCGCTGACGCGGGGCATGCAGGCTGCGATCCCGTATATCGACGATTTCATGCCGGTGCACAACCTCGCGAGTCTTGAAGCGCTTGCTGAGCATCTGGGCAACATCGACGAATACCGTCCAGTGCGGAAACAGATCCCGCTGGAATTCTCGGAACCAAAACCACGAGTCGCCTGAGATCGTAAGTGCAAGGGAGGTCGAAGATGCGAGACATTCTACCGGACATCCGGGAATGGCGAGCCGCCGGTGAAGAGATTGCCCTCGCTACGGTCGTAAAGGCGTCCGGCTCGGCCCCCCGTCAGGCTGGCGCGAAGCTCGCCGTCACCCGCACGGGCAAGATGTCCGGCTCCGTCAGCGGCGGCTGCGTTGAAGGCGCCGTCTTTGAGAAGGCGATGACCGTGCTGGACTCCGGCAGGCCGGAAGTTGTCCACTACGGTATCAGCGACGAGCTCGCCTGGGATGTCGGCCTGAGCTGCGGCGGACAGATTGACGTCTTTATCGAACCGTTCGAGGATCAGTAATGAGCGGCATTCACGAACAGCTCCTGAACGCAATCGAGCAGGAACACGGCGCGTTGCTGGCGACCCAGATAACTGGCGAACGTCCCGGCGCAAAGTTGCTGGTGCTCGACGATGGACACGTTGCTGGCGAGCTGTTTCCGGCCGAGCTTCACGATCAGGTCCGCGCGGATGCCGGCAGGCTGCTGAACTCCGGCGAAGCGACGACCCGCAGCTACCAGGTCGGCGACGAGCAAATCGACGTGTACATCGAAAGCCATCTCCCCCCTCGGCGGATGGTCGTCGTCGGCGCCGTGCACACCGCCATCCATCTGGTGACGTTCGCGAAGGAATTCGATTGCCACACGACCGTCGTCGACGCACGGGAGATGTTCGCGACGCGAGAACGCTTTCCCCATGCTGATGAGCTCCATGTCGGGTGGCCGGACGAGATCATGCCGGACCTGAATCTCGGTCCGCAGACCGATATCGTCATGCTCGCGCACGACCCCAAGTTCGAAGATCCGGCGATGGAAGTCGCCCTGAACAGTCGCGCCGGATACATTGGCGCAATGGGCAGCAAGAGCACCAGCGCGGATCGAAACGAGCGCCTCAAAGCGCGGGGATTCAGCGATGAGCAGATCGCCCGAATTCATGGACCCATCGGTCTCAATCTCGGCGGCAAGACACCCCCGGAGATCGCGCTGAGCATCATGGCGGAGATCGTCGCGGTCCGGCGGGGAAAAGACCCTCGTGGATCACAGTCGCCCGTGAAGCCCGCCAAAGCGGACCAGTAACCCATTGATGACTCGGCATCGGATCGCCGCGGTTGTCCTGGCTGCAGGCGGGTCGACGCGCCTCGGGCAACCAAAGCAACTGCTCGAGCTCGGCGGCGTTCCGCTCCTGGAGCATGTGCTCCGGACGGTGCGTCAGACTGCAGTAGACGAGCGCTTCGTGGTGCTCGGTCACGCCGCGGACGCCGTTCGCCGGCGGACACCGCTCGACGGATTTCAGGTCATCAATAACCCGGATTACGCTGACGGCCAGAGCACCAGTATCGTCGCCGCCGTAAACAGCATTCCGGACGATATCTCCGCGGTTGTTTTCGTTCTGGGCGATCAACCATTGCAGGTTTCCGAGGTAATCAACCGACTGGCGGAAAGTTACCGCAACAACCCGACGCCGATCATTCAGCCGCAATATCACGAGGGGCCTGGGAATCCGGTATTGATCGATCGCACCCTGTTTCCCGAGCTTGTCACCCTTCGGGGAGATACCGGCGCTCGTCCAGTTCTCCGTGAGCGCCGCGACGAGATTCGCCGGATCGATTGTTCTCAGTGGCTGCGTCCCGTGGATGTTGACACACTAGACGATTATCAGCGAGTAAAGGAAGACTACGAGTCTCGCGTCGATGTGGAGGACGGATGAGCGTCAACTTTGGCCAACCGATCGCCTACTGCCCCTACTGCGCAACCAGCATCGAATCACGGGAGATCGCGGGCCGGCAACGACCGTTCTGCGGCTCCTGCGAGACCGCGTTCTTCGAGGATCCGAAGCTGGCGGTTGCGGTCGTCATCGAGCAGGACGGAAAAGTTGCGCTGCAGCGACGAACGATTGACCCTGGATCAGGCCTCTGGACGTTCCCATCCGGCTATGTCGACCGTGGTGAGCCGGTTGAGGAAGCGGCAGTTCGTGAAGCGTGGGAAGAGGTCGGGCTCCGGGTCCGGCTCGAACACTTGCTCGGCGTCTACTCCAGTCCCGGAGAAACGGTGGTCCTCACCGTGTTCGTGGCGACGCCTGAATCAGGGCGCCTGCAATCGCTCGACGAGAACGATGCGGTCGGGTTCTTCGACCCGGAGGATCTCCCCGATCTCGCTTTTCCCAACGACGAGGCGATTATTGAAACGTGGAGAACCGGAAACGTCCGAAACGTGCCGACGCCGATCATCGATCTCGGTTAAATCAGTCCCGCAATTCGGGCAGTCGCGATAAGGTAGAACATCATACCCGACGAAGACACTGACTCCGTCCCGTGCGAATCGAAGGGAGCTATCGTTATGACGAGTATTCCGGGCCTCTCCGGGCGTTACGTTGGAAAATCAATCCGGCGGGTCAACGATCGCCGATTGATCACCGGATACGGGCAATTCGTCGACGATGTCCACCTGCCGGGAACCTTGCACGCCGCATTCGTACGGAGCCCGTACGCCCACGCGATCATCAATGACATCGACGGCGCTGCCGCGCTCGATCTCCCCGGAGTCGTCACGGTTATCACCGGCAGAGATCTTCCGGCGCTCATGTCGCCGATTATCAGCCGGCCCGACCTGCCGCCCGACCGAACACTGGAGCGCTATCCGATCACTCCGGACAAGGCCCGCTTTGCCGGCGACGCGGTTGCGCTGGTCATCGCGGAAGACCCCTATACGGCGCGAGACGCCGCGGAACTGGTGAATGTGGACTACGAGCCGCTCGACGTCGTTACCGACCCGCGCAAGGCGTTACA
Organism: Thermomicrobiaceae bacterium; assembly: GCA_007122555.1. Taxonomy (GTDB): domain Bacteria; phylum Chloroflexota; class Chloroflexia; order Thermomicrobiales; family Thermomicrobiaceae; genus SLMJ01. Next base: position 3,714 of record SKTL01000182.1, read on the forward strand.
GGATGATGCGCCAATACTCTATGAATCGTGGGACAGCAATCTCGGCTTTCTCTGGGAAGTCGAACACGGAGACTTCAAGGCTGCCTTTAACGCGGCTCCGCACGAAGTCTCCGTTGAGCTTGTCAATCAGCGAATCCATGCAACCTTCATTGAGCCGCGCTGTATTCTGGCGAACTGGGAACCGAACACCGAGGAAATGACGGTCTGGGCATCGACCCAGGTTCCTCATACCGTTCGCGGCGGCATTGCCGGTTCGCTGGGAGTGGCCGAGTTTCAAGTTCGGGTTATCGCGCCGGATGTCGGCGGTGCATTCGGCGCAAAAGGCGGTATCTATCCCGAGTATCTCCTCTTCCCGGCGGTCGCGAAACACCTGGGCAGACCGGTCCACTGGGCCGAGACCAGGAGCGAGTGTTTTCTGGCCACAAACCACGGCCGGGATCAGGTTCAGTTGCTTCGTGCCGCGGTCCTCGACGACGGAAAAATCGAGGGGTTGGACGTCAACATCTACGGCAACCTCGGCGCCTATAACGCCGCCCCGGTTCCGACTCGGAGTGGCGTTATGTCGACTGGCCCGTATCACATCCGGAACCTGCACACCCGCGTCCATGGCGTCATGACCAACACAACACAGATTGGCGCCTATCGCGGAGCCGGGCGGCCGGAAGCGGCCTACATGCTGGAACGGCTGATGACGGCGATCGCCGATCAGCTCGATCTCGATCCGGTCGAGGTGCGCAGGCGGAACTTCATTCCGGTCGATGCGTTCCCCTACATCGGCGCAACCGGCGCCGAATACGACAGCGGCGACTACAACAAGACCATGGACGAGGCGCTGCGGCTCATAGACTACGATGCATTCCGACAGGAACAGGCGCGAGCGCGCGACGAAGGCCGATACCTCGGCATCGGCTTCGGCGTTTATTGCGAATTCGCCGGCCCCGGCTGGGATAGCGCCTCGGTTCGGGTACATCCCTCCGGCACGGTTTCGGTGACCACTGGAACATCGCCTCATGGCCAGGGACAGGAAACGAGCCTGGCGCAGATCACCGCAGATGTTCTGGGCGTCGATATGGCAGCCGTCAAAGTCCGCGCCAGCGACACCGCAATAACGCCTCAGGGCGTCGGAACATTTGGAAGCCGCGGGACATCGATCGGCGGCTCAGCCGTACTCGGCGCCGCACAGAAGGTCGCCGACAAGATGCGGAAGATCGCAGCCGGGCAGCTTGAAGTCGCGGTCGAAGATATCGAACAGAACAACGACATCTTCGCCGTACGCGGCGCGCCGGATCGCAGCATCACCTTCAAGGAGATCGCCCGTGCGGCCCACACCCCCGGGTTGCCCGACAACATGGAGCTCGGGCTGGAAGAGACGGACTTCTTCACCCCGAAGGGGCGAACCTTCCCATACGGCGTCCACGTCGCGATTGTCGAGATCGACCCGGAAAGCGGAACCCTCGAGGTAAAGCGATATCTGGCGGTCGATGATTGCGGCCCGCTCATCAATCCGCGACTCGTCGAGGACCAGGTCATCGGGGGACTGGCGCAGGGATTCGGGCAGGCCCTGCAGGAACAGATCGTCTACGACGAAAGCGGGCAGCTTCTGACCGGAACCCTGATGGATTACGGCCCGCCCCGTGCGGGTCAGCTGCCGAACTTCGAAACGGCGCACAC
>SKTL01000248.1 GCA_007122555.1 Thermomicrobiaceae bacterium
ACCCGCCTCCGGTGAACCTGTAGCGCTGCGCTCGATCATCCCGTGCTTTATCACCTCGGCCCACCCGGCGCACAGCTCGCGCGCCGGGAGCGTCTCCAGTATCTCGGTATCAGCAATAACCAGATGCGGTTGATAAAAGGCGCCAATCAGATTCTTGCCGAGCTCGTGGTTGACTCCTGTCTTCCCGCCGACGCTGCTATCCACCATCGCGAGCAGACTGGTCGGAATCTGAACAAGATTAATCCCGCGTAAGACAATTGACGCGGCGAATCCCGCGAGATCGCCAACCACCCCACCACCGAGTGCGATCAGAATATCCCGGCGATTCACCCGCCCGCGGATCAGCCAGTCGATGATTCCTTCAACCGCTGCGAACGATTTTGATGATTCACCGGGCTCGACAGTGTAGACGTCCGTCGCGAAGCCCTCATCCTGCAACTGGCGGCGGATCGGGCCCGCCCAGTGTTGTTGAATGTTGTCGTCGGTAACGATCCAGACACGATGCGCATCGCTCCAGCGACTCCGGACGAGCTGCGAGACATACTTGCTGATGCCCGCGCCCGCGTAGATGTCGGACCTACCCGCTGGTACATCAATGCTGGTTACTGGAACAAGGCCAGTCTGTTCCACCTGCCGGACTGACTGCACAATCTCGTTAACAAGAGCATCTGGCGTCTTGCCATCTGTGTCGATCTCGATATCTGCCCGATCGTAGAGCGGTTTCCGGCGATTCCAGAGATCGATAAGTCGTTGTTCCGGATCGTCGCCAACCAGCAACGGTCGCACATCTTCAGGATCCTGTGTTGTGGCCGTCTGAAGGCGATCGACGATCTCCTCGGTGGAGGCTCGCAAGTGAATAATGACGGCGCCCGGACGCATCAACGCCCAGTTCGATTCTTCCAGCACCGCCCCTCCGCCAGTGGCGATCACCGTCTGGTTACGGGCGCAGGCAGTCCGGATAACGTCGCGTTCTACTGAACGAAATGTTGATTCGCCGAAATCCCTGAAAACGTCCGGTATTGGTCTGCCGAAGCGTTCTGTAATCTCCTGATCGGTATCCACCCATGAATACCCGATCTCTCTCGCCACAAGCGGGGCAAGGCTCGACTTTCCGGTTCCACTGAGCCCAATGAGAATGACTCGTTCCACCACACAACTCGTTTCTCTTCGCCGGCGGCGTAATCACCATCGATCGATGCTAGCCTAGCACGGTGCGGATGCCAGCGGCTTAACGATACCGTTAGAGGTCCATTTAACAATCGTTGTTATACTACGGGCGTCCGATTCAGTAACCAGGACGAAACGTGAACAATCGCACTGAAGCCATCGTAGGGAAGCACTGCCATCATGGAACGAATACTCATTGCAGACGATGATTCCGCCATCAGGAGCATGCTTCGCGAATATCTCGAAGACGAGGGATACGAAATCACGGAGACAGAAAACGGAGCGGAGGTCCTGGCGGCGTTTCAGGATGATTCGGAGGCGCCGGATCTGGTCCTGATGGATGTTCGAATGCCCGACAAGAGCGGTATGGACGTTCTGCGCGAAGTTGGCGAAGGATCCGATAATCAGCTCCCATTCATAATGATGACCGCATACGGGACGTCCAATGTCGCCATCGAGGCAATGCAGCTTGGCGCCTACGACTACATTACCAAACCGTTCGATCTGGAAGATGTACTGCACAACGTCCGGAGGTTTTTCAGTCACCAGGACCTGCTCAAACAGGTCAGAGGCATGCGAAATCCGGCGGCTGAGCAGGATCCAAACGAAACGATGATCGGCAATAGCGCTTCAATGCAGGAGGTGTACAAGACGATCGGTCGTGTCGCCCGGTCCGATTCAACCGTCATGATCACCGGAGAGACCGGCACCGGCAAGGAACTGGTCGCCGCGATTCTGCATCGCAGCTCATCCTATTCGGGCGGACCAATGGTGAAAGTCAATTGCGCCGCACTTCCCGAGACGCTTCTGGAGAGCGAGCTGTTTGGCCATGAAAAGGGCGCGTTTACCGGCGCGGTCAATCAGCGTAAAGGTCGGTTCGAGACTGCCAACAAGGGCACGATCTTCCTCGATGAAATCGGCGAGATGACGCTCTCGACCCAGAAGAAATTGCTCCGCGTGCTGCAGGAACGCGAGTTCGAGCGTGTCGGGGGAAATGTTTCTGTGAAAGTTGATACACGAGTGATCGCGGCGACGAACAAGAATCTCGCTCACGAAGTGCGGGAGGGACGTTTCCGTGAAGACCTGTTCTACCGATTGAACGTAATCTCGATGTACCTGCCGCCGTTGCGGGAGCGCCTCGATGACATTCCGCGGCTGGTCGAGCACTTTCTCCATAAGCACCGCTACAACCCGGGAGCGCCGCCCGCCCGTATTTCGCCGCAGGCGCTCGATCTCCTGAAGGAACACAACTGGCCAGGCAATGTGCGCGAACTTGAGAATATTATTGAGCGCGCGGTAGTCCTCGCTCAGGGTACGGTGATCGGGGAAGATCACATCAGATTCTCCTCGGCCGACCAGCGCCAGTTCATTGATATCGCCGATCGTGTTCGCAAGGGTTCACCGATCTCCGAGGTCTTGCAGGAAGTTGAGCGCAAGATGCTCATCGAAGCAATCGGTCAGTCCAACGGCGACCGCGTCGCAGCTGCAGCGCTACTGGGCATAGAGCTCAGGGAGCTGCAGAGCAAACTCGAGGAGTACGGCGTACCTGGCGATCCCGAAGCGGTCAGCGCGTGAAAATAGGGGCTCGCCGAGAACCAGGCGTTGATCAGCGGCGCTCGGCAGCGCCTGCTGAAGCTGGAGCTTCCGGACGCTGGTCGACTTCACTGCCTGCGCCGATTCGCTCGCGAACCGAATCCAGCGCCGCCAGCCCTCCCTGATACACCCGTGACAGCTCGTCGGACGTGAGTTGATCACCGTATTCGTAGTAGACACGGGCCGCCTGGCCAACTGCGTAGGTTCCGGCAAAGGCGATGGCGACCTTCGGGGCCGCCCCGAGCGCCAGAGGCAGCGCTGCGGCAATCTGACGAGCCGTTGTTCTCCACAGAAAACCCGCGCCGACGACGGGCGCCAGCTCGGCGTAGACGCGCCAGCGATCGTCCAGATCACGATCGTAAATCGCAGCCAACCGGTACATCATCATCAGCTGATTCTTGGTAAGCACAAGAAAGTCGGCGCCGGCGGCAAACATGCCCCCGACTAGCGGAATCATGGCCGGTATATTCGAAAGCGCCGCGAATTGCGCATTTACGCGCGACGTGTCCGCAACGATCTCCGCGGTCGCCGCTCGCCGCATCGCGCCGATGTACCGGCCGAAGGCGACTGAGCGATCACGACAGAGATCGCAGATAACCCGGCGCAGTGAATCGAGCCCTTCGGGAAGGATCGACTGGCCCGGGTGAACTTCGACCAGACGCATTTCTTCATTAGCGCGGCGAAACGCATCCGCCCAGCGGCGGGAAAGTTCCAACTCGAGCTGACCGATCGAAACCAGCCCGTCGTACGCCAGGGGGTCGGCATCCGGATTATCAAACGAGACGACGTCCACAAACGGCGTGGAGTCTTCGCCGAAAATGACCGCTCTCCAACGATCGCCTTCATCGGTCGACAGCGCAATGAGAAGCAACCGAGGAGGGATCATCGCCTCGTGTCTGATCTCGGTGAAGCTGAGCTCACGCAATACACCGATGAAATCGCGAATATTCATGATCGGAATCAGTTCCCTTCGTGATCCGCCGTCGAAATCAGGACACGCAGGAGTCTCTCCTGCGAATGATGCCTGTTCAATGCCGGACTTCCGCAATATCAGGCGAACTACCGGAACGGCGCCTCCTGGAGGCGCACTAATCGTATCGATTGAGGGGTATCACGTCGACCTGGGCGCCCGCTGCGGCGTGATCGAGGTCTTCCGGAATCACGAACAGGCAGTTGGCATATACCAGCGCACTCAAGACGCCCGATCCCTGCACCGGAACCGGTTCAACCACCAACCCGTTTTCAGATTCTCGCAGGATACCCCGCACGAAGTGCCGCCGGCGGCCACGGTTCTCGTGATCCTGAAGCAGGCGAGCGCGTAGGATCGACGTCTGCGATTTGCGGAGCCCGCGCATCTTCCGTATTGCCGGCGACGCGAACTGAAGAAAGGCGACGTAGGCCGCGGCAGGGTTCCCCGGCAACCCGATCAAGGGAACGCCCGCTATCTCGCCGAACGCCATCGGTTTACCGGGCTTGATCCGAACCTGCCAGAGATCAATTCGCCCCTCGGACTGCAGGACGTCCTTGACGACGTCATAGTCCCCGATCGATACGCCTCCAGAGGTGATCAACAAGTCGTATTTCGCCGCGTCAACCAGGTGAGCCCGGATTTCAGAAGCGGTATCACGGGCGATCCCCAGAATCTCGGGTATGCCTCCGGCTTCCCGAACCAGCCCGGAGATCGTGAAGTTATTGCTGTTGCGGATCTGTCCGGGTCGAATCGCAGCGCCGGGATCAGCGACCTCATCGCCGGTCGCGAGAATGCCGACCACTGGACGAGGAATCGCCAGTACCTGAGATTGATCGACTGAGGCCAACACTCCCTGAGCTGCTGCGTCAATCAGCGCGCCTGCCGCGAATATCTGCGCGCCCGCAGGGATATCCTCGCCCGCCTGGCGAACGTTGTCTCCAGGCTTCGGCGCCCGATGGATCGCGACCGTCCAGGGTTCTCCCGATAACGTTTCCGGACCCGGCCCGGGATCATCAGTCTCTTCAAATCGAACAACGGTGTCGGCGCCGTCCGGCATCGCGGCGCCTGTCATGATCCGGACCGCTTCACCTGGCCCGACGCACCGGTCGGGCTCGCGACCAGCCGGCAGATTCGCGACAACAGTGAGACGAACAGCAGCGCCATAGCAAGCCGAGCTGACGTCTCGCGCCCGGACGGCATACCCATCCATCGCCGAGTTTCGGAACGGAGGAACTGGCTCATCGGCTCGAACCTCCTGTGCAAGAACGAGCCCGTGGCACTCGGAGATCGCCACGGGCTTCGCAGTGCGCGGTTCAATGCTGGCCAGAATACGGTCACGCGCCTCATCAACCGAGAGCATTGTGTCCAGATCCTGCCAGGGGCGGTGTTCTCGATAGTGATCTGCGCCGTGTCCGCCTGACTCGTCGGACATCTGGGTTACTATCCCGTCTACAGGTTCGCCATTGCTTCGACCAGCTCGCGAACAGAATCGGCGGACTTGTTCAGCGCCGCACGCTCCTCATCAGTGAGCTCGATCTCGATGATCTCCTTAACGCCACCGGCTCCGATCTTGATCGGCACGCCGACGTACAGGTTCTCAATACCGAACTCGCCTGTCAGGTACGTACTGCATGGCAGTATCCGGT
>SKTL01000494.1 GCA_007122555.1 Thermomicrobiaceae bacterium
GTTGTCCTGCTGACCGCGGTGACCTACATCCTGATCAACCTGCTCGTGGACGTACTCTACGCGTTCACCGATCCGCGTATTCGGTACAGCTAGGGGGCTTTCGTGGAAACGACCAGTGGACAATCCACACGCCGTACCGTACAGCGCGATGACGCATCCGCGCTTGAGCAGAATGGCAATACCCATCGCAGTCACACGTCAATCGTCATTCGCCGGCTGAGCCGGAGCCCGCAAGGACTGGTCGGCGCGGTCATTCTTGGCCTGCTGGTGCTGATGGCGCTCGCGGCGCCGCTGATAGCCCCTTATGATCCGCTCGAGATGTCGATTGTCGATCAGTTCAAGGCGCCATCGACGGAGAACTTCTTCGGAACCGACGAGTTCGGGCGCGATGTGTTTTCCCGGGTAATTCACGGCGCCCGGATCTCGCTGCGCGTCGGGCTGATGGCGACACTGATCGCGGTCGGCGGCGGAACCGTCCTCGGGCTTGTTTCCGGCTACTTCGGCCGCTGGATCGATAGCGCCGGGCAGAAAGTCATGGATACGCTGCTGGCCTTCCCTGGACTGTTGCTCGCGCTGGCGATCATCGCGGTGCTCGGTCCTGGCCTGCGCAACGTGCTGATAGCCCTCGGAATCGGCGGAATGCCCTACTATGCCCGGCTGGTCCGCGGTCAGGTGCTCTCCATTAAGGAGCGTGAGTTCATCGAAGCGGCGCGGGTGGCCGGCGCGCGTCACCCGCGGATCATGATCCGGCACATCCTGCCGAACACGGTGTCGCCGCTGATCGTCGTTGGGTCGCTTGACCTGGGCTGGAACATCCTGGCGGCGGCATCGCTGTCGTTCATCGGGCTTGGCGCGCAGCCGCCAACCCCGGAATGGGGCTTCATGCTCTCGGGCGGGCGTGATTTCATGCGCGATCAATGGTGGATCTCCACGTTCCCCGGGATCGCGATTGTTCTGGCGGTGCTGAGCTTCAACCTGCTCGGCGACGGCTTGCGTGACGCCTTCGATCCGCAGTCGCGGGATTAGCGTATCCAACGCACTGGTTATCGTAACGCTTCTGTTACGGTGATCTGACTTAACGGAATACGTCCATGACAAGCGGGCAGGCAGACTTGATGGGTGCTGATCGCCGTCCTCGCGAAAGGTCGCTCCATGCCTGCGCGCATCCCTTCCATTATCGCCTCTCTTCTTACGATCAGCGCGGTATCAATCGCGTTCGCAGGAGTGAGCCTGCGGGGGTCGTTTGCCGCGAACGACGCGACCGTTGAGGAGTTCATCGCCGAGCAGGATGAGCGCCTTGCCCGGAAGCTGGATCGCTACGACATTCCCGGAATCTCCGTCGCCATGGTCCATAATGGCGAGATTGTCTGGGTTGAGGGATACGGCGAAGCGGACCGTTCGACAGGAGCGCCAGTTACCCCGCACACCGTCTTTGAATCAGGTTCCATCGCCAAGTCGCTGACGGCGTGGGGCGTCATGCGGCTCGTCGAGACCGGGCGGATCGAGCTTGATGCACCGGTGGAACGGTATCTTGAACGCTGGGAGTTTCCAGAAGCTGACTTTCCGACTGATGGCGTCACAGTCCGGCGTTTGTTGAGCAACAGCTCCGGCCTGCCGGCGGTGATTCATGTTCCGTCGATCGATGGGTTGCTGGCGGGCGAACCGGATCGCGATGAGATAGTTCCGCAACAGCGACCAGGAGAGGGGTTTATCTACTCCAACCCGGGCTGGGTGCTCATCGCGCTGATGATTGAAGATGTCACCGGGCAGTCATATCCGGAGTTCATGCGTCAGGAGGTGCTCGAGCCGCTCGGTATGGTGGATTCCGGCTTTGGTTGGGATGCGGACTTCAGCGAGAATGCCGCCACCGGCTATACATTTGGCGGCAACCCTGTTCCGGCGGATGATCACGGTCCATACGGGGCCGGATCGCTCTACTCGACTGCGGAAGATCTGGCACGGTTTGCCCAGGCGTCGATCGATGCATCGGCTGGCGGAGCGCTGCATCCTGACTCGATTGACCTGATGCATACGCCGGTTGTCGACGTTTCGGGAGGCTATCACGGCCTGATGTCGGAATCGTACGGGTTCGGGCATTTCATCGAAGAACTGCCGAACGGAAACACCGGAATCACCCACGGCGGCGAGTCCGGCGGCTGGTTGACCGCATACTACCTTGTTCCGGAGTCTGGAGACGGGCTGGTGATGATGAGCAACAGCCGCCGCAGCTGGCCGCTCGTCAACGTGCTGGATGACTGGGCGGAATGGCGAGGATTCCCCTCAACCGTGATGACCCGCAGCTATGGGCGCCTGGAGACCGGAGTAACCATCGCGATCGGGGCGTTCGGACTTGGAACCGTCGTGCTTGTCGGTATCCTCGCTCGGGCATTCTGGACCGGCGGCCGGCGGTTCGTTCCGGCCAGCCGTGATTCGTGGCCGTGGCGGATGATCCAGATGCTGCTTGCGATCGTTCTGCTGCTCGGCTGGTGGTTGCTCGCGCGGGAGATCGCCGGACCGTTCTTCCCGGTCCTGACTGCGTATCTGGGAATCGCCCTGACCGCGTATAGCATCCTGTTGATGCTGATGGCGGTGACGGTCCCCCGTTCAGCGCGACGCCTGATTGACGACCCCGACGCAGCCGGCTAACCCGAGCCCATCCGTTCGGCCACACGCGCTACACTGCATGCAGCAATCGCTAACTTCGATCGGAGTTGGAATTCAGCTGAATTGGCAGGTGGCGGCGTATGTTTGAGAGTGACCCCTTCGTACTCGGCGAGATCCTTACGCGCACATTGATAGTCTATGTCGTGCTTATGCTCGGATTGCGACTTGCCGGCAAACGCGAGCTCGGTCAGATGAGCGTGTTCGATCTGGTCGTCGTTCTGGTGATCGCGAGCGCCGTGCAGAACGCGATGATCGGAACCGATGCGTCGATCACCGGCGGTCTGGTCGCCGCGTTGACCCTGCTCGGCGCCAACGCGGTCGTCGGGCGAATCGCGTCGCGTCGAACCTGGCTGGGAACGGCGCTGCGCGGCACTCCAACGATGCTGATCAATCACGGACAGCTGATCAACGAGCATCTGACATCAGAAGGACTGACGCTCGATGATCTGCTCATGGTGATGCGCGAGCACGGATTCGAACGGATGGAACAGGTCAAGATGGCCGTGCTCGAAATCGATGGAACGATCAGCATTATCCCGGAAGATGCCAGCCACTATCGCACGACGCGTCCGGTCAAACGACTTATCAGCTGAGGTGCGATTCGATCCAATCGATTGTGCTCTCGGACTCGACGCGTCCGGCTCCGCTGTCGTGCAGCGACCCGTCCGGATTGATCAGCGCGTACGACGGGTGTGATCTCAACCCGTAAGCTTCCCACGTCTCCAGCTCGGGATCGTTGACGTAGGTGTAGGAAATGCCCCAGTTCTCCGCAGAGTCGTCCATCGGAACCTGTCCCTGATAGAACTGGCCGTGAATTGCGATGATCTTCAGCCCGGCCGGAACGTACGTCTCCTGCCATTCGTTGATGGTCGGAACCTCCGACCGGCAGGTTGTTCATATGCTATTCCAGAAGACGAGCACGACGGGTTCACCCCGCAGGTCTTCAAGGCTTACGGGGTCGCCGTTGCGCCAGTCGGTCAGCCCGGCCAATTCCGGAGCCAGATCAACAGCGGGAGCGGGTTCAGGGGTTGGTTCTTCCGGCTGTGCAGTCGGAGTTGGGTCGGGCTCGGTGGGGGCGTCATCGGCTACGTCGTCGTCAGTGGCGGCAACGGTCGGTTCGGGTTCGGGTGTCGGTTCGTCTGCTGGAACCTCGGTGGCGGTCGGTTCTGGCTCGGTCGCAATGTCTTCGGCGGCGTCATCTCCACCGCACGCGGCCAGTAGGACAAACAATGCGGCGAGCATCGAAACAATGATCATCGATCGAGGTGAACGAAAAGTAGATCGCTTCAGAAGCACAGACTCCTCCTTACATGTCACGATTTGCGTTATACCACGCAGGAGGAGTCTGTTGTGTATGCGGGCCTACACTCGGTCGATCTAGTAGTTGAACCCGAGAAGGCCCCAGTACCAGAGGTACGGAATGAAGCCGATCATCGCGACGGCGATCAGGCTCAGGTGAAGCCGTCGGGCCATGTCGGCCTCGTTACCCATCCAGAGCCGCACCACGAACACCACCATCGGAATCGTCAAGACCGCGGCGATAATCGGCAGCCAGAGCAGGGCCTTGAAGAGCGTCGGGACCTGGAAGAACCCGACCGTGTTGGTTGCGACCAGCACCAGTGTTCCAATCAGGAACGCGAAGATCAGACCGGCTATCGTGCCGGCGAGCAGGCGAGTGCGAGTGTGGTCGGCGCTGTATTCAACCTGGCGCCCCCGAAATCGCCGGATCAATCGAAGCATCGGCCAGCCAGCAGTCGTGAGCAATGCAATCAGGAAGAACGCCAGCAGCCCGATATGCAGCCCGGCTGACTCATACCAGGCGACCCGATCCATCGTCATCAGCAATGGCCAGGCGAGACTGAGCGTGATCGCCTCATCGTTGTCGTCGAAGCTGAAGCCGATCCTGTCCGTCCCATTGACCTCCTGAAAGACGCCGGGCTCGACCTCGGCCCAGGTGGTGTCCGGAAGCAGTCCGGGAGACATCGAGGTGTTGATGGTTCCGTCCCCGTTGTCATCCACGGTCATGGTGTGCGCGGTGATCATCGACATCAGTTGCAGGAAGGTGTGACGATCAACTCGATTCCAGCGATAGGATCCTTCAACTGAACCAGTGACCGATCCGGGTGGATCAACCTGTTCGAATGATGCCGGAAAATACTCGTCGAGAATCGCTTCGATCAACACGAACTGGGTATAGATGGCGTCGCCGTGGTTGGCCGCCACGAAGATGCCGGTGTTCTCGTCTGGCAACAGATAGAGCAGGCTGGAGAAGCCAATCCACTGCCCGCCGTGGTGTATCCCGCGACGATCGCCTGATATGTGCTCGATGAAGCCGAGCGCACTGCCGGAGATGCCGTCGTTGGCCCGAAACTGAGTCTGGTGCATCGTTTCGACGGTCTCAGGATTGAGGATCTCGCCACCCTCGTCGAGATGGGCGATCATGAACTGTGCAATGTCGGTGACCGTCGTGCGTAGTCCACCGGCCGGGAGATCGTTCAGATGCCAGATCTCCATTGGCATCGTCGGTCCGGCGGTTGACTCGTGTCCGGTGGCCATATCCGGTATCAGGTCATCCGGATAGTCGTAGGTGCTGCGACCCATTCCCAGAGGATCGAAAATGTGGTTCTGGATGTAGTCGGCGAACGTCTCGCCGGAGACCTCTTCGACAACGTGTCCGGCCAGCGTCGTGCCCGTATTGCTGTA
>SKTL01000310.1 GCA_007122555.1 Thermomicrobiaceae bacterium
ATGCGCCCGTAGCTCAGTGGATAGAGCGTTTGGTTGCGGACCAAAAGGTCGCAGGTTCGAGTCCTGCCGGGCGTACGATACAGAGAATGCAAGGCGCACAGTCGCCTTGCATTTTCTTTGTCCGACTGCCAGAATTCGACGCGGAGAGGTGTCCGAGTGGTTTAAGGTGCCGCTCTCGAAAAGCGGTAGGGTTAATAGCCCTCGTGGGTTCGAATCCCACCCTCTCCGCCAGAGCGGCTCAGCGAGCCGCAGACACGCAATCGGGAAGGGTCGCATAGTCTGGCCTAGTGCGCGCGATTGGAAATCGCGTAGGGTTAATAGCCCTCGAGGGTTCGAATCCCTCCCCTTCCGCCAATGAACACAGGACCCGAACCGGCGACTCAACTGAGCCGCCGGTTGTTTCGTATCTGTAGTGGTTTTAGACGAAGATATCCAGCGGAAGCATCGCCGAGACGATGAAGTTCGGCGCATCCACCACCTGGCTCACTTTGAGGTCGACCGCCACGCTGCAGATCGCATAGCCCTGCTGACGATCGTATCCCCGGGTCTCCAGGTGATCAATCATGCTGATCAGCGCATTTCGCGCGGCCAGTGAGAGATCCTCGGATTCGTTCCGTCCATCGGGATGCAGCGGCATACCCGTCGTCGCGTAGAACCGCCGCGGAACCGCCATCTCGGTTCCCGTGAAGTAATCCGAATGCGACAGCTGTGGAAACCGAATGTTTCTGCTCTCAGCCAATCCCTTGTGGATCTTGAAACGAAGATGCACAACCGATCGCATTTCGATCGCCGTTCCACACGCTTCGCAATCTCCCTGGGCGTAGTGAACGTCTCCGGTGGAGAACAATCCTCCGGGCGTATGCACTGGAAGGAACAGACTCGATCCGGGCGTCAGCTGTTTGATGTCGATATTGCCGCCGGTTTCACGCGGTGGGATCGTGCGAAGGCCCTCTGATGCAATCGCCCCGCCTGGAATCGCGCCGGCTGGATCAGGAGGCAGACACATGCCGCCCCGATCGATCAGATCCTGCTCTCGAGCAGTCGTCGACGCTCTGAGCTCAGCTGAGGGCGCGAGGCCCATGATGCCGGGGAATGGACTGTAGGGAATTCGGACGCCCGGTATCTGCGGCGATTCGGCATAGTAGTCGTCCACCAGATGCCAGTGGACAAGATACGGGTCTGGAAACAAGTCTCTCAGGTAACCGAATCCTGGAACCTCGGCAGTGAAGCCCCAGTTCTCCCAAGGGTCCGCTTCAATCTCCAGAATCTTGACTTCCAGAAGATCGCCCGGCTCGGCGCCTTTGATCGCTACCGGTCCGGTCAGCGGGTGCACCAGACTGAGATCGACCTTGCCAACGTCAGCGTGATCGGAGTTCGGGGTTAGCTGACCATCGATTGCGTCGAGAGTTTCGATACTGACCGTGTCGCCCGGCTCGACCTCGGCCAGTGGCGGGATTCCTTCGTGCCAGCGGTTGTGGCCACGATCGGACTGCTCAGCGAGCGCTTTGTACGCATCAACCGAAATATGATGTGATGCAGCCATGTCAGACTCCTTCCGGTTCGGACATCAGAGGGATATCCGTCTGTGATGATTCTGGATGCGTTCCGCCGCCACAATAGCACACCCATCACCACGTCCGACACACGCTTTTCGCTTTGTAACGATACTGTAGCCCCCTCCACCGGTCTTCAATGGCATAGACTGGTCGACCGACGACCTCCGTGTCGCCCAGCCCAGCAGTTCGGGTCTGCATCCGGGTATCAACGGTGCTGCCCGTTCTACCAACGGTCAACTATGCTGAAAACGGGTCTAGTTCGACGATTCGCTGCTCCGGGAACGGAGATACCAGATCACAGCCAGCGCCAGTGCGGCGCCGAACGCACCTCCGATGGCGCCGCCCCAGTTAATCGACCCGGAATCGAACCAACTGATTGCAATATAGACAACGAGGAATACAGCGACAAAGACGATCATCGTTCGCGTGTTCATCCAGGCCTCCGGTCCTTCGGCGCACCAACGTCCGGGTTCGCGCTTTCTCACTGCGTCCTGACTGTATCGCACTAAGCGCCGGAAAGGCTGAAGACGATCCGGCGAACGACGGCGGACACTAATCCCGCGATGAAAGCAACGCCGATCCAGGTACTGGTCACCGAGCCAGTAATCAGATAGTCGGCTGACAGGAATGAAAGGACGAAGACCGTGAAAAAGACCACCGGGAAATCTCCTCATTGACGTGATGACTCGATATTGTCTCGCCATCGCGGCGGGCGACGGCCGCGCACTTTTCGCGCAAACATCGTTCCACGTCACGGGTCGTGGCATGAACAGAGGAGTTGCCGCGTATCGAGGAAAGGCTCAGGAGAGCCCGCCGTGCGCCGCCACCAGCCAGAGAGCCATCCAGACGACGAGCATGCAGAGCAATGTGAAGGCGTAGCGCAACCCGCGACCCGGCATATACCCGCGCAGAAGAGTGAGAATCGTTGCGAACATGATGAGAAGAATCCCGCCGACCATCACCACGGGATAGACGTCAGCCAGCGTGAAGACGGGGCGCCGCCCATTCTGGAACAAGGTCAGCCAGGCGAAAAAGCCAGTCGAGACCGTCGTTGACAGGATGTGCCAGCCGGCGATCGCCAGTCCTTCTGAGTGTCGGCGTTCATGGCGACCAGGCGGGATCCACCAGTGAATCACCGCGAGTCCGAGCAACAGCCAGACACCGAACCCGAACAACAGCAGTCCGTAGTCCTCCGGCAGAAGAAGAAGCGCAATCCCGGCAGCCGGAATGATCAATCCTAGCGACACGAGCCAGACGAGGACGGCGCCGATCGGCGAAAAGAGCCAGAGACCGAGGTCGTAGGTCTCCGGTTCCGGTTCGAGCCATTCTTCTCGATCATCGTCGGAGTCCGGCTCTGGATCGGGGGGCCGGTACACAAAGATCCGGCGTGGTGACTGACTCACGGAATCGCACTAGTATGCACGGGCGAATATCACCTCGGTATCTGTTTCAGCGCCACAGACAATGCACGATCCCGGCAGCTCCGGCTGGGTGAACGGGATACAGCGAATCGTCGCATGGGTTTCGGCCTTGATCTTGTCCTCGCACTCGGCATTGCCGCACCAGTAGGCGTAGGTAAACCCGGCATTTCCGGCGGCTCGTTCGCGCAGGCGTTCGTATTCGGTCACCCGCTCGGATTTCTCTTCAAGCATCCTGCGGGCGCCTTCGTACATGTTGGCCTGAATCTCTTCGAGCAGCGCCGGCAGCATCTCGGGAAGCTCGGCCATCGGCACCGGTTGCTTCTCGCCGGTATCGCGCCGAACGACCATGACTTGCTCGGACTGAATGTCTCGCGGGCCGAGTTCGATACGCACCGGGACGCCCTTGAGTTCCCATTCGTTGAACTTCCAGCCAGGAGTCTTGTCATCCCGGAGATCAACCTTCACACGGATATCGGATCCCAGCGAATCCCGTACCCGCTGGACTGCGGCCTCAACGTCTTCTCGTTCCTTCGCCTTGCGCCAGATCGGAACGATAACCGCTTGTGTCGGGGCAACGCGCGGCGGCATTTTCAGACCGCGTTCGTCACCGTGGACCATGATCACCGCGCCGACAATACGGGTGCTCAGTCCCCAACTCGTGTTGAACGCGAAGTGGCGCTCACCTTGCGCGTCGAGAAATTCGATCTCAAAGACGCGTCCGAAGTGATCGCCGAGGTTGTGGGACGTTCCCGATTGCAGCGCCCAGTGTTTGCCGCCCATCATCGCCTCGATGGTGTAGGTACGAAGCGCCCCGGCGAACTTTTCGGAATCGCTCTTCAGGCCCGGAATCACCGGTATCGCCAGTTCTGTCTCGCAGAGATCGCGGTAGACGTCCAGCATCTGGAGCGTTCGCTCTTCCGCCTCCTCGAGCGAGGCGTGCGCCGTGTGACCTTCCTGCCAGAGAAACTCAACGGTGCGCAGGAAGGCTCGCGGGCGTTCTTCCCAGCGGACAACATTCGACCACTGGTTGATCAGAATCGGGAGATCGCGATATGACTGGACCCAGCGAGCGTAGATCGGGCAGATGATCGCTTCCGATGTCGGCCTGACCGCCCAGGGTTCCTCGAGTTTCTTGTTCCCGCCATGGGTCACCCAGGCGACTTCCGGTGCGAATCCCTCAACGTGATCAGCTTCTCGCTCGAGCATGCTCTTCGGGATGAACAGGGGGAAATAGGCGTTTTCAACACCCGTGGCCTTGATGCGGTCGTCGAGCTGCCTCTGGATGTTCTCCCAGAGCGCAAAACCATATGGTCGGATTATCCGAGTCCCGCGCACCGGCGAATCATCCGCCATCTCGGCTTTGCGAACGACCTCGACGTACCAGCGATCAAAGTCGTCCTCAACATCGGCCAGTTCTTCGACGTAACCGCGATCCGTAACCATATTGTGGCACCTCCGTCTGGTGGCTAATCCGTGCTGTCTTCTGGCGCCCGGGTGTCCGAGTTCCGACGTTTGTGCCGTTGGACGTCGACGCCGAGTGCGTTCGTCTAGCTCGCGTGACCAATGTTCGGGGCATGATCCCATGTAGAATGGGGTGCGGGCGCCTGCATGATCCGCACTCCTGCAGTGCTACCCGTCATCGTGCGGATTATAGCAGTCGACACATTGATTCGACGCAGCGATCCGGCGTCACGACAACCGCGCGCAGTCGATGAACGGGAAGGGAAGAGAATGACCGATATTCGCCGTATCGGAATCCTGACTGGTGGCGGCGACGCTCCCGGATTGAATGCCGTGATCCGCGCCGTAACGAAATCCGCGATTCTGGAACATGGTTGGGACGTCATCGGGTTTCGCAACGGATTTGAAGGATGTATCACCGGCGATTTCGAGCAGCTGAACCTGTCGTCCGTTCGCGGAATTCTTCCCCGGGGCGGAACGATTCTCGGCGCAAGCAATCGATGCAATCCGTTCTCGTTTCAGAACACCGCCGCAGGAGAAGATTCCGCCCGCGACCACTCCGACGACGTCATCGAGCGATTTCGGGATCTCGATATTGACGCCGTCGTTGTCATTGGCGGCGACGGTACGATGTCTATCTCCCATGAGCTGTCTCGCAAGGGCGTCCAGGTCATCGGCATTCCGAAAACGATCGACAACGACGTGCGCGGAACCAAGGTCACCTTCGGATTTGACACAGCGGTCGCCACCGCAACGGATGCGATCGACAAGCTCCACACCACGGCCGAAAGCCACCATCGCGTGATGATCGTCGAGCTTATGGGAAGAACGGCCGGCTGGATCACGCTGTACGCCGGGGTCGCCGGCGGCGCCGACATCATCCTGCTACCTGAGTTGCCGTTCGATATCGACG
>SKTL01000423.1 GCA_007122555.1 Thermomicrobiaceae bacterium
CATGCCTCAGCCGGAGTAAGTGGTAAGTGCGGAAACCGGGACTCGAACCCGGACGGGGTTACCCCCAACGGTTTTTAAGACCGTAGCGTCTGCCATTCCGCCATTTCCGCACGTTTCGACTCAACCCGGAACCAAAAAACGGACCCCGAGTGAGGTCCGTTCCGGGTCGTCTGGAGCGGAAGATGGGATTCGAACCCACGACCTTCTCCTTGGCAAGGAGATGCTCTACCACTGAGCCACTTCCGCGCTGTCTTGCTACGCTGCTCGCGTAACACTCATGATTCTACTCATACGCTGGACGCCTGTCAACGTGATGTACGTGTGTCCGAGCGGGTTGAGCTATGCGGACGGAGTGAACATAACGTTTGCCGGATCGTTGACGCTCCCTATTCGTACGGGCTATAATGGCGGAGTTTAACGTATGTCGCCGAATCTTCTCGCATGTCTTTAGTTGTTCCCTGTCCTTCCTCTCTGAATCGCGGCCCGATCAGATTTCGAACTGTCCGCCCGAATTCAGGACGAGGTTGGTGAACGTTGGAAGGCGCTATGACGTCTATTGCAGAACGGCTGGTTAGCGATCTCGGTAACGCGATGCGGAGCAAAGACGCGCAGCGCCGGGATGTCCTGCGGTATCTTCGCTCTGAAGTGAAGAACGCGGAAATCGATAAGGGTCGACAACTGACGGATGATGAAGTCCTCCAGGTGATTCAACGCCAGATCAAACAACGCCGTGAATCCGCAGAACAATTCGAGAAGGGGAATCGGCAGGATCTGGTCGATGCCGAACATGCCCAGATTGCTATTCTTGAAGAGTACCTTCCTCCACAGCTCGATGACGCCGAGCTGGAGCGGATCGCGGAGGATCTAGCGTCTCAGCTTGGACTCTCCGGTGCGCGGGATATGGGCAAGCTGATGGGACCATTGCGTGAGCAGGTCGGGTCGCAGGCTGAAGGCCGGGCAATTTCTGACGCAGCACGCAAGGTGCTGGAGCAACGAGCGAACGGCGAAGTAGCTTCGTAGGCTGAGCGGTAGTTCGCGTTCGAGCGCAACGTTGTGGTCGAACGCGTGGGTTCCCGCTCATGTCCATCGAGCGCTTCGAGTGATTATATGAATACACCAACTCGCTCGAACCATCAGCGAAACAGAAATCCCCGGGGCCGCGGGTGGCTGTCCTGGTATCGTCGTGGGTCGGATTTCATGCGACTGACCCTGATCCTGGCGCTCTTTGGAAGCGTGATTGTCGCCGCAGGCGCCGGGAGTGTCTACGCCACCTGGTCGATCGATAGTGTCGTCGTGCAGGAAGGCGAGATTGCGGATCGATCCTTCCGGGCGCCGCGCACCGAGACGTTCGTCAGTGAGCTCCGAACTGAAGAGCGGCGGGATGAAGCGTACAGCGACTCTCGCAACATCGTGCTGCGCGATGATCCTTCCGTTGCTCCAGGTCAGATCGATGACCTGAGGTCGGCGCTTGAGTCGATCGAGAATCTCCGCGACGAAGGCGAACCGGACGACGACGATGTTGAACAGGTCCGCGCGGTTGCGGAAGGACTATCCGACGCGCAGGCGGAGTCGTTGCTGGATCTGAACCCCGCCGCATGGACGCGCGTTCGGACCGAGGCGATTCGCCTGCTGGAAGATGTATTTGCTGAGGAGATTTCCAGCGAAGATGTTGCCGGTGTTCGGGACGGGATGCCTCAGCGGGCTGATCCCCAGATCGCCG
This sequence comes from Thermomicrobiaceae bacterium, assembly GCA_007122555.1. GTDB lineage: Bacteria > Chloroflexota > Chloroflexia > Thermomicrobiales > Thermomicrobiaceae > SLMJ01. Next base: position 1,721 of record SKTL01000423.1, read on the forward strand.
CCAGCGAGCGAAACCTGGCCGTTGCGCTGGCTCGTCCCTACGTTCGGGCGAACGTTGAGGTGGACGAGGAGGCAACCATACAGGCGCGTGAAGCGGCGGCGGACGATGTCGAACCGGTGATGGTGACAGTTCAGTCCGGCCAGATCATCGTTCGGGAAGGCGATCCGGTTACCCGCTATCATATTGAGCAACTGGAGTATTTCGGGCTACTGAGTCCGGATCAGACCTGGGATCAGTTCGCCGGAGTCGTTGGATTGCTCGGACTTGTCACGCTGGCGATGGTGCTCTACCTTGGCAAGTTCACGCCGGACCTGTGTCGATCCCGTCAATTGCTTCTGGTGGGGCTTGTCGTCGCCGTTCCACTCGTCGCTGGACGATTCGTGCTCATCAACGAAGACTTGCTCTACATGTTCCCGGCTGCGGCTGCGATTATGCTGCTGGCTATCCTGATCGATTTTCACTTCGCGGTCGTCATTGGCGGGTTTCTCGGGCTGTATCTTGGAATCGTGAGCGGGTCGTCGTTCGAGATCGCATTCGTGACGATCCTTGCGGCCGTTGCAGGCGCCGCGGTGATCTGGCGCGCTGAGCGAACGGTGACCTTCCTGGTTGCTGGCCTGGCGGTGATGGTGACCACGTTTATCGCGGCCTCGCTGTTCCAGCTGATGACCGGTAATCTGGACATGTCGAATGCGGGCAGCTTGCTCGTGAGCTCCGGGGTAAACGGGGCGCTTTCATCCAGCCTGACGTTCCTGTTCTTCAGCCTGCTCGGCACCCTGTTCGGCATTACGACGCATCTGCAACTCCTTGAGCTGGCGCATCCGAACCAGCCGTTGCTGTACCGGCTGACACGCGAGGCGCCCGGCACCTACCATCACAGCATCGTTGTCAGCAATCTGGCGGAAAGCGCGGCCGAACGCGTTGGCGGAGATCCCCTGTTCGCGCGGGTCGCCGTCATGTATCACGATATAGGCAAGCTGATGCGGCCGACCTTCTTCATCGAAAACCAGGCCAACCGATCGAACATTCACGACTCGCTTGACCCGCGAAGCAGTGCGCAGATCATCCTCGATCATGTGGCGGATGGAGTCCGCATGGCGCGCAAAGCCCGGCTTCCCAAGCCGATTGTCGATGTTGTCGAGCAACACCATGGCACATCGCTGGTCAAGTACTTTTACAACCAGGCGTTGAACGCCGGAGAAGACGTTGATGAATCTGAATTCCGTTACCCCGGACCGAAGCCGCAGACGAAGGAGGCCGGAATCATCTTGCTGTCCGACAGTGTCGAAGCGACAGTGCGTTCGATGTCGCAAAGCGGCAGTCTCTATGAGGACCTGGTGGAAGACGAGGACGGGGAAACCGTCAAGAAGTCTCGACTGGATGACATCGTCGCCCGCATTATCCGGGACCGGATCGATGATGGTCAACTGGATGAGTGCGACCTGACGATTAAGGAGATCGAGGAAATCCGGGGCATCTTCGTGTCGATTCTCGAAGGCGTGTACCACCCGCGTATCGAGTATCCGGAAGCGACGAAGCGGAAGACGCAGAGCGCGTCGCCGGGAATTACGACTGCGGAACCAGGTTGATGCATTCCCTGAATGAACATTCGCTGATCGTTGCTTTTACCGTGACAGCAACTGAGAACATCCCCGACTGCGGGCGGCTTCGACAGTTGCTGTCGTACGCCGCGGAGCAGGAGGGACTGTCTGGTGAACTCGGCGTCTGGTTGTGCCTTGACGAGGAAATCGCGGATCTACACCTCAGGTTTATGGACGTTCCCGGGGCTACGGATGTGATCACCTTCGCTGACGATCAATCTGACGGCGGATACCTCGGTGACATTGCTGTGTCGGTGCAGACAGCGGCTGTGCAGGCGAACGATGCCGGGCACCCAGTTGAGCGGGAAGTCGCCTATCTCTGCCTGCACGGGCTGTTGCACATCGCCGGATTCGACGATCTGGACGATCATGAACGCACCAGAATGTTCGAACGACAGGATGCATTGTTAACCGCCTTCGAACAGGAGTTTGCTGGTGACTGGTGATCGCCCTCCCGCAGTGAGCCTGGTGATGACGATTCGCGACGAGGCGACCACCCTGCCGGCACTGCTGGAATCGATTCGTCAGCAGACGTTGCGTCCTTCTGAGATCATCATTGTGGACGGTGGATCAGACGATCGGAGCGTGGAGATCCTTCGTCAATGGTCTACACGCCTTCCACTCAAGGTTCTGGAACGCCCTGGAGCGAGTATCTCGGTAGGACGCAATGTCGGGATCGAGCAGGCGACGAGTGAGATTATTGCGGTCACTGACGCCGGTGTTCGACTGGATCGCGACTGGCTTCAACATCTGGTGGCGCCGTTGTCACAGACGACCAGTGTATTTGATGTTTCAGCCGGGTTTTTCCAACCTGATCCGCACAACGAATTCGAGGCAGCGCTGGCTGCGACGACACTACCCGACCTTGACGAAATTGACGGCCGCTCGTTCCTGCCGTCCAGCCGCTCGGTCGCGTTTCGCAAGAGCTGGTTCGATGCCGGGGTGCGATACCCGGAATGGCTGGATTACTGCGAAGACCTCGTCTTCGACCTCCGCTTGAAACAAGCCGGTGCGCGCTTCGCTTTTCAGCCAGCGGCGATTGCACGCTTTCGCCCGCGTCCGGACGTTCGGGCATTCTGGAACCAGTACTATCGCTACGCGCGCGGCGATGGGAAGGCCGGCCTCTTCAGGCGGCGACATCTGCTTCGCTATCTCGCGTATCTGGCAGTCCCTCCATCGATTGTGTTGGTCAAATCGCCGCTGGGGCGCGTGAGCAGTACCGGCCAGCCCTGCCCCGCCGCGAGGACGCTCGCGGCCAGCGCATCCGCGAAGTCCTCCCCGGTCGCCACCAGCACCGTCGAGGGGTCCGCGCCGTGGAGGGTGGCCTCGACGGCGATGCGCACGGACGTGTCGTAGCGGTCGGCGCCCCGCACGCGCACGGTGTCGGCGCCGCCGGCCTGCACCGCGGTCTCGAGCTCGTCGGACAGCGGCCCGATGAGGTAGACCCTGGTGGTCCCCAACCGGGCGAGCTCGCGAGCGACCACGGCAGCGAGCCGCGCCTCGGCGGTGAGCAGCAGCGGGCCCCCGACCGCGCCCGCCAGGACCGAGGCGGTGAGCGCGTCGGGGTAGCGCTGACCGCTTGCGAGCACCGCGGTGTCAGCGCCCTGCTCCCACCCCGCCTGGCTGAGCCTGACCGCGGTCTCGTAGCGGTTGCCGCCGGCCAGGCCGTCGACCTTGACGGGCGGTGCGACCTGCGTGGCGACCGGTGGCGGGGCCACCACACGACCCCGGTCGTCGAGCACGCCGAAGCAGTAACCCCGGCTGCGCGCGCCGTCGATGATGCGCGGCAGCGCGGCGATGGTGGTCGGCGCCTGGGAGCTGCCGTCATGCAGCAGGATCACCGCGCCCGGCGCGAGGCCGGCGAGCACCGTCCGCACGATCCCGTCCGCCGACGTGCCGGCCCAGTCGCGCGGGTCGACCGACCACAGCACCTGCTGGTAGCCGGCCCCGCCCAGCACGGACGCGACCCGGGCGCTCGTCGCGCCGTAGGGCGGGCGGACGAGCGGGGCCG
>SKTL01000120.1 GCA_007122555.1 Thermomicrobiaceae bacterium
AGCATCGCCCGAACGATGAGGCTCAGCCCAGTGCTGCCGCCATCCTGATCGATGTAGTCGAGTTGCGACTTCACTTCCTCATCGAGCCATTCGATCCGCTTGATCTCCTCTATCAGGTTCCACTGATCAGCGCCCGCCCCGCTGACACGCCCCCGGTCCACGTAGATGATGTGGGTCAGCGAGTCTCCGCGCCACGCCCGGACCGTTCCGGTGCGACCGGAGATCTGATAGAGCTGGAGTATGTCGCCCAGGGAAAACTCGTCAAGCCGTCCACGCACCGTGTGATTCTCCAGAGCTACAACGAGGAGATGACAACTGGAATCAACTTAACTCCCGTTCGAGTACCGGCCGCGCAGATCGTTTAACCGGACCTGAAACACGTCCTTCAACATCAGAAGTCCATCAATACCCGGCCGCACTTTGCTGCCGGAAACATGCTTCCAGACAACCGGCATCTCGCACATGCGGTAACCGCGCTTTCGAGCCAGAAACAGTAACTCAACGTCGAATCCGGTGACCAGCGGTCCGCGCACTTCCCGACCGCCATCGGGATAGAGCGCTGAGCTGCTGAACAGGTCTTTCGCAACATCACGCCGAAATCCCTTGAAACCACACTGGGTATCTTTGATCCCGGGCAATAGTACGGCCTGCACCACGTAATTGTACATGCGCCCCATCCAGTGCCGATGAAACGGCTCGCCCTGTCGCTCGGCCCCGGCGCCTTCACGAGATCCGATCACCACGTCACATTCCGAATCGAGCAATCGAAACATTTCGTCGATGTAGTTGATCGGCGTCGCCAGATCGGCGTCTGTAAAGATGATGCGCCGTCCCTCGGCAGCGTTCACCCCTGCGCGAACTGCCAGCGCTTTGCCGCCATGACGGAGCCGCAAATGGCGGACGTTGGGGCGTTCCCGGGCGGCCCGCTCGGCAATGTCCGGAGTTCCGTCGGTGCTGCCGTCATCGGCAACCAGCAATTCCCATTCAATTGCCAACGAATTCAGGAAGAAACAAGCCTCGTCGATCGTCGCCGGCAGACGCTGCTCTTCGTTATAGGCCGGTATTATGACTGAAAGGTCCATCACCTTCGATCCAGGGATCATCAGCCTCATCGACTTCCTGAGGCTCCAAGAGCGCATCGGGGCGAGACTGCCGACATTCTCAGCCTACGCCGGCTCGCACCCGTACCCGGCTGATTGTAGCAGTCAGCAGCGCCGGGGCCGATAGCGCAACACTGCGTTCCCCCGCTACCCCGGTCCACTGCTGGCAATGAACCTGCTATCGTGCTTGGGTGCTGCTACAATTGCCGCCTGACAGATCGTTTGTTCGACTTTTCTCAGCACCTGCATCGGAAACCCCCAAATATGGCCACTGACAAGATCGTTATCCGCGGCGCGCGCGAACACAATCTCAAGAACATCGACGTTGAAATACCGCGAGAACAGCTTGTCCTGTTCACGGGGCTATCCGGATCCGGGAAATCGAGTCTGGCGTTCGACACGATCTATGCCGAAGGACAGCGCCGTTATGTCGAGTCCCTGTCGGCCTATGCCCGGCAGTTCCTCGGGCTGATGGAGAAACCGGATGTCGACCAGATCGACGGCCTCTCTCCGGCGATCTCCATCGATCAGAAGAGCGCTTCACGAAATCCGCGCTCGACCGTTGGCACCGTCACTGAGATCCACGACCATTTGAGACTTCTCTACGCCCGGATCGGGACGCCGCACTGCCCTGAATGCGGCCGCGTCATCGCGACGCAGTCAGTCCAGCAGATGTCGGAGCGAATTCAGACGCTGCCTGACGGTTCCCGGCTGATGATCCTCGCGCCGCTGATTCGCGATCGCAAGGGGGAGCATCAGGGGATTCTTGAAGATGTCCGCAAGTCGGGGTTTGCACGGGTGCGAGTCAACGGCGAGGTGCACGACATCGATGATGACATCAAGCTCGGCCGGTACCACCGTCACACGATTGAAGTGGTGGTCGACCGCATTGTCGTCCGGCATGACGAAGAGGACAGTACCCACGCATCCCGCATCCGGCTGATTGACTCGCTCGAGACCGCGCTCAAGATGGGCAACGGCATTGCGACGGCCATGATCATCGACGGCGAAGAGATGATGTTCTCCGAGCACTTCGCCTGCGTGCACTGTGGGCTCAGTTTCGGGGAACTGGAGCCGCGCAGTTTCTCATTCAACAGCCCGCACGGCGCCTGTCCGCAATGTGACGGAATCGGCGTGCGCCGCGAGTTCGATCCAGACCTCGTCGTTCCCGATCAGGATCTGACGCTGGCCCAGGGCGCCATCGCCCCCTGGTTCAAACCGGGACGGGATGGAACGAGCTGGTATTCGGCGCTGCTGGAGGCGATGTCGGCCGAATACGAGATCCCGCTCGACATACCGTTCAGAGAACTGACGGAAAAGCAGCGCAATCTCATTCTCAACGGCACTCGCGGCAAGAAGATCAAAGTGCAATACCGGTCTCGCTCAGGTCGGAAGCGAACCTACCCGGCGCCGTATGAAGGCGTCCTGCCGCATCTGAAGCGTCGCTACAATTCGACCTCCTCAGATTACGTCCGCAACGAACTGGAACAGTACATGGCGACCCGACCATGTCCGGCCTGCGATGGCGCTCGACTGAAACCGGAGGCCCGGGCCGTTACGATCAACGGTCAGTCAATCGATCAGGTCAGCGCCGCATCTATCGAGCATGCTGCAGTGTTCGTCCATGAGCTGATGCGAGAAGACGCCGACGCCCCGCTATCCGAGCGCGAACGCATGATCGGCCGGCAGATCCTGAAAGAGATCAGTGAACGGCTGAGTTTTCTGATCGACGTCGGGCTTGACTACCTGACGCTCGACCGCGGAGCGGCCTCGCTCTCCGGAGGGGAAGCCCAGCGGATACGTCTGGCAACCCAGATCGGCAGCCGTTTGATGGGCGTGCTCTACATCCTTGATGAGCCGAGCATCGGCCTGCATCAGCGGGATAACGCTCGCCTGATTCAAACGCTGATTTCGCTTCGCGAGCTCGGCAACACGCTCATTGTGGTCGAACACGACGAGGAAACCATTCGCAGCGCAGACTGGGTGATAGACATCGGGCCCGGCGCTGGAGAACATGGTGGACACGTTGTCGCCGCCGGAGACGTCACGGCGATCGAGCAGGAGCCCGAATCGCTTACCGGCCAGTATCTGAGCGGCAAGAAGGAGATCCAGGTTCCGGACGTTCGCCGCACCGGGAACGGCGCGAAACTCGAGATCAAGGGCGCCCGTGAGAACAATCTCAGGAACCTCGATGTCGAGATTCCGCTGGGGAGCTTCGTTTGCGTGACCGGCGTCTCGGGCTCCGGTAAGAGCACGCTCATTACGGATACGCTGACCCGGCGCCTGGCGCAGGTCCTCCACCGGGCGCGTGGACGGCCGGGAGCGCACGACCGTATCGACGGGATCGACAATCTGGACAAGGTCATTGAGATCGACCAGAGCCCGATCGGCCGTACGCCGCGATCGAATCCGGCGACCTATACCGGCGCGTTCACCCCGATTCGTGATCTGTACGCATCCATGCCGGAAGCGAAGGCGCGCGGATACAAACCAGGACGGTTCTCGTTTAACGTCAAAGGCGGGCGCTGCGAGGCATGTCAGGGCGAAGGCATTATCGCGATCGAAATGCAGTTCCTGCCGGACATCCACGTCCCATGCGAGGTCTGTCGCGGCAGACGGTACAACGAGGAAGCCCTGGAAATCACCTACCGGGACCGGAACATCGCCGATGTGCTGGACATGACAGTCGAAGAAGCGCTTGAGTTTTTCGAGAACATTCCGTCAATCCGGAACAAGATGCAGACGCTTTTCGATGTCGGGCTCGGGTACATCAAGCTCGGCCAGCCCGCCACCACACTGTCCGGGGGGGAAGCGCAGCGTATCAAGCTCAGCTCGGAGCTGAGCCGCCGGGCGACCGGGAAAACCCTCTACATACTGGACGAACCGACCACCGGTCTTCACTTCGCCGATATCGAGAAGCTTCTCGGCGTCCTGCAACGGCTGACCGACAGCGGCAATACGGTTGTTGTCATTGAACACAATCTCGACGTCATTAAGAGCGCCGACTGGTTGATCGACCTCGGGCCAGATGGCGGCGCCGGCGGCGGAGAAGTCATCGCGGTGGGAGCCCCGGAGCAGGTCGCGCGCGTTGACGCGTCATACACCGGTCAGGCGCTTCGAAGCGTGCTGAAACCGACCGCGATTGCCGCTGACTAGCGGTCCAGTCAGGTACGCCGCAAACCGGGACAAAACGCTCGGTGAGTTCGTGGCCGCATATCGTCCCCCTATGTGCTCCTTGATCGGCATTACGTTAGTTAAAAGTTAGCCTACACATCACGCTTGCGTTCGGTGGACACTGCGTCGCCGACCTGACGGGGCTCGCGAGCGTTTGTCGATCAGTGCTGATCGGGATCGACCAGATCTCGGCGCACTGGAGCGCTCGACACGCTCAGCACGCACAGTGTCGGGCGTAAATTGCCCGTACTCATACATCGCCTATGCTCCACCATGTTGTCCAACTATTGCCTTTCAGGCACCCTTGACATTAGCCCCGTGGCGTTCTAAATTGAACGACAGGCGACTCTGCGACAAAACGGAACAGCACGTTGGGTCCAGAGCACCGAATGTGGGAGCGCGCGGGTTCGGTTTTTCCCGGCGCGTCAGGGTTTTCGATTAACGGAAAGGGAGTTGCCATGCGCAAGGCTGTGGCCTTGGCGATGCTGCTGCTCATTATGGCGATCGCTCCAGTTTCGGCGAATCAGTCCGGAACTGACGCATACGCCGAATGGGCGGATCAGGATTACTGCGAGTACTTCGAGCAGACCGGCAAGTACGTCTGCTTCGGATTCAAGAGCTACTGGCACGATTACGGCGGACTGGAAATATTCGGATATCCGATTACCAATGAGATGCAGGAAGACGGCATGACCGTCCAGTACTTCGAGCGGGCTCGCCTGGAATGGCACCCGGGGGTCTGGCCGGAACGCCATGACGTCCTGCAAGGCCTGCTCGGAGCGGAACTTGCCCGGGACATGGCGGGTCACGATGCGTTCGCGCCAGTGGATGCCGCCAAAGACGGATGCGAATACTTCGGCATCACCGGGCACAACGTCTGTGGCGAGTTCGCAAAGCGCTGGGCTATGTCCGGCGGTTTGCCGGTGTTCGGCTATCCGATCTCTGAGGCCTTCACGAATGAGGACGGAATGCTCGTTCAGTACTTCGAGCGGCAACGCATGGAGCACCAGCCAGGCGTCTGGCCGGAGCGGCATGATGTCCTGCTCGGGTTGAT
>SKTL01000205.1 GCA_007122555.1 Thermomicrobiaceae bacterium
ATCCGGCATAGAAAAATGCCCGGTACGGCTATTGTACCGGGCCTCATTGCACGACTCTGTCGTTCAGCGAGCTGGATCAGGAAACGCCCGCGGGGTCCTTGTCCTCGCGCCATTCCGCGAACTGCTCGTCTCCTTCAAGGATGCTCTCGATCTCTTCCTTCAGCGCCGGAACAATCTCGTTTTCCATGACCCGGCGAAGAATCTTGCCTTTGCGGAAGATAATGCCCTTGCCGCGACCGGCCGCTACGCCTACGTCAGCGTCCTTGGCTTCGCCCGGTCCGTTCACCACGCAGCCCATGACCGCAACTTTGATCGGCGCTTTGATGGTTTTCAGATAATCGTCTACCTCGTTGGCGAGCGAGAATAGATCGACCTCGACACGTCCACAGGTGGGACACGCAACCATCGTCGCCCCGTGTTGACGGAGTTCCAGGCTCTTCAAGATCTCGTAACCGACGAACACTTCCTCAACCGGATCGGTTGTCAGCGAAACGCGGATCGTATCGCCGATGCCGTTAGCGAGCAGTGTCCCGAGGCCGACTGCTGACCGGACAGACCCAGCCTTCGGCGTCCCGGCTTCGGTAACCCCGAGATGCAGCGGGTAGTCGTTAAGCTTCGCCATGCGGGAATAGGCCTCGAGCATCACCGGAACCTCGAACGCTTTGAGCGAGATCTTGATGTCGCCGAAGTCCAGGTCTTCCAGGATCTTCACGTGGCCGAGCGCGGTGCGGACCATGTGTTCGGCAATGAGTTCGACTTGCGAGCAATTGGATTCCGCCATCTCGTCGACGAAGTCCTTCGACATCGGCGGCAGCGATCCGAAGTTCGCGCCTACCCGAATCGGAATGCCGCGCTCCTTGGCCGCTCGCACAACCTCCTGTACGTCCTCGTGCTTCCGAATGTTGCCCGGGTTGAGGCGAATTCCGTCGATGCCGGCGGCAATCGCTTTCAACGCCAGCGTGTGTTCAAAGTGAATGTCTGCGATGAGCGGGACCTTGGCGTAGGGAGTGATTTCCGGAAGCGCGGCTGCAGCAACGCGGTCCGGGACGGCGATGCGGACGATTTCGCAGCCGGCGTCCGCCAGCTCTGCGATCTGTTCGAGCGTCGCCTTTGGATCCCTGGTGTCGGACGTGGTCATTGACTGTACGCGGATGGGTGCGTTTCCACCGATCTGGACGTCACCGACATGAATCGCGCGCGTTTTCCGTCTCGAGGCCATCATAGTGTGGAGATCCTCCCAATCGTGTCTGCCTCGTGCGCTCGCGGATGTGCGCATTCCAATTGTATTCTAACTAATGCCTGTTTGGCGCCACCGATTACGGAAGAATCGACTCGCCGCTAATCAGCCTGTCTATATCGAGGAACGCAATGAAGAACATCAATCCGAGGAGCATCACAAGCCCCAGCAGATGAACCAGTCCCTCTCGCTCAGGTGAAATCGGACGCCCGCGTAAGGTTTCGATCAGGACGAACAATAACCGTCCGCCATCTAACGCCGGCAGCGGCAACAAGTTGAGGATGCCCAGATTCAGCGAGAGAAGAATCGTCAGGTTGGCCAATGCGATCCAGGTCGGCTCCGGACTGACCTCAAGCACCTCTGAGGCGAGTTGTCCCATGCCGATCGGTCCAGCGATGCCGTCCAGCGGAGCTTCCCCGCTTATCAGCATCATGATGCCCTCGTAGAAGGCTGTGAGGATGTTCCAGGTTTCAACAAACCCCAGAGGAATAATCTGCCACAAAGGAACTGAGTCAGCATCAATATCTTGTTGGAGTGCTACGCCGATTTCAGGTGGCTGGTTCGCTTCGACTGAGGCGGGCACGGCGATGGACGTCTCGACTCGCTCGCCGTCGCGGTCCAGAATGAGGTCGATCATGTCGCCTTCGTGCTGGTTCAGCATGATCGCGAAGACCGACGCGTCAGTTACTTCCCGACCGGCGATTTGCTCAATTCGATCTTCCGGGCGCAGTCCAGCTTCGTCGGCAAGACCTCCGGTTTCCACGTCGCCGACGGTAAGTGTCGCTCGAGGCGCGGAGGTGATCTGTATGCCGGTGCGGCCCTGCCCTTCGGGCGGATCTTCCCGGGGCTCGACCTGGGTGACGACTTCTTCCCCGGCGCGGAGCATCGTTACCGGCATCGTGTCGCCAGCATGATCGTGAGTGGTGGTAACGACATCGCCCATGTCGTCGACGGTCGAATCGGCAACTCTCAGAAATCGGTCACCAGGCTCCCATCCGGCTGCGGCTGCAGGAGAATCTGGTTCGACCTGGGCGACGTAAACGTGATTCACTGGCTCGCCGCGCACGCCGATGAGAATCATGACCAGAATGATCGCGAGGGCGAAATTCATGAGCGAGCCGGCGCCGTAGAAGAAGGTGCGCTGCAGTTTTCCCTTTGCATGCAGACTATCGTGATCGTCGGCTGATCCATCTTCTCCGTGAACGCGGACGAAGCCGCCAAGCGGAATGGCGTTGAAGGAATAAATGACTCCGCCGCGTTCACGGCCGAGCACGCGAGGCGGCAAGCCGAGTCCGAATTCCTTGACCCGAATACCCACCATTCGCGCGCTGGCGAAGTGTCCGATTTCATGAACGAGAATGAGAATCGCAAGAATCGGGATGATATAGAGTGCGCTCAATGAACCTGCCTTTGATCGAAGGGTGTAACCAGCATGTGAGGGTTCTGAAACAGCGAGCAGTGTTGTATCTCACACGCCGGTCGTAATGGTACCGACGTCGCGAATCGAGCGTCAACGATTAGTGTTCTGTCCTCAATTCCGGCGTGATTGGCCCGTTTCTGTGCGGGCGTTCATCCAGTTTACCGCGAAGCCATGTCCGGGCGCAGTGAAAGGGTGAAACCGTGTTAGAATGTTGCGGCCGCGTTGACAGGGAAATGCGGCGATTTGCCGGATCATAGTCTCAAGAACTATTGGAGTAGTGTGAATGATTATCGGGGTTCCGAAGGAGATCAAGGACAACGAGAATCGTGTGGCGGTTACGCCTGGCGGCGTAAGCGAATACGTCGCAAACGGCCACACGGTGCTGGTTGAACAATCTGCCGGGGCCGGAAGTGGATTTACGGACGATGAGTACTCGGCCGCGGGAGCCGAGCTTATCGGATCGCACGAGGACGTGTTTGCGCGCTCCGAGATGATCATCAAGGTCAAGGAGCCGATTGCTCCGGAATACCCTCTTCTTCGAGAGAGCCAGATTCTCTACACGTATTTGCACCTTGCCGCAGAAGAAGAATTGACGAAGGTGCTGGTCAATCAGCGCGTTTCCGCACTCGCTTATGAAACCGTACAGATGCCGGATCGCAGCCTGCCTCTTCTGGCGCCTATGAGCGAAGTTGCCGGACGTATGGCGACGCAGGTTGGCGCGCAGTACCTTACCCGGACACACGGCGGCAGAGGGTTGCTGCTGGGGGGTGTCCCGGGGGTGGCGCCGGCAAAGGTCGCGGTCATCGGCGGTGGTATCGTCGGCACCAACAGCGCGCAGATGGCGCTGGGTCTCGGCGCCGAAGTGACGATTCTGGACGTCAGCATGGATCGCCTGCGGTATCTTGATCAGGTTCTGCACGGACGGCTGCGAACGATGGCTTCGAACAAACAGAATCTTGAGGATGTCGTGTCCGAGGCGGATCTGGTTATCGGCGCGGTCTTGATTCCTGGAGCAAAAGCTCCGAAACTGGTAACCCGAGAGATGGTCGGCAAGATGAACGAGGGAGCGGTGCTCGTTGATGTCGCAATCGACCAGGGCGGTTGTATTGAGACGATGAAGCCGACGACCCACAGTGCGCCAACGTTCGTCGACCAGGGCGTTGTTCACTATGGCGTGACCAATATGCCCGGCGCCGTGCCCCGGACCAGCACGATTGCCCTGGGCAATGTTACGCTGCCGTATGGGATCAAATTGGCCAACAAGGGGTTCGTTGACGCGGTCAAGAGCGACCAGGCCCTTGCGCTCGGCGTTAACACCTTTGATGGACATGTCACGTACGAATCTGTGGCGGCCGCGTTCGGGACGCCGTACACGCCGGTGGCCAGCGTTATCGCCTGAATCGCCGGCGCGGACCCGTTATGAGAGGCGCCCGGTAATTCGGGACTGAATGAGCCCATGAGCCGTTGCCGGGACGTTCCGGCATGCGGACGATGTCAGGGGGTACAGATGGAGCAGCAGGTTGCCCGTTTCCTCGAGCAACTCGAGACGGACCGTGGCTTCTCAAACAACACGATCTCGGCCTATCGCAACGATCTGAAGCAGTTTGTCACATTCATGCGCGAGGGGCAGGAGATTCAGTCCTGGCAGGAACTGACTGAGAGCCAGTTGACGAGCTATGTGCTGCACCTGCGAGAACGTGAATATGCGCGATCGACAATCGCTCGCAAAGTCGCTGCAGTAAAGTCGTTTTGTCACTTTCTCGTTCGAGATGGCGTTCTTCGGGCGGATCCAAGTGACACCCTGGCGTCGCCGCGTGTGGACAAGTTCACTCCGAAAGCGATCAGCGAGGATTCCGTGCGCCAACTGCTCGCCAAACCGACTGAGTCGAGCACCCCGGAAGCATTGCGCGACAAGGCGATGCTGGAAACGCTGTACGCATCGGGGATGCGGGTCAGCGAGCTAACCTCGCTCGACATTTCGGATCTCGATCTTGCCCGGAGTGAAATCATCTGCGGAAAGCGACCGGATCGTGAACGCCGGATACCATTGTGCGATGACGCTATCGACTCGCTGACCGCATATCTGACAGATGGCCGCCCTCATCTGAAGGGCTCGTCGGACGTGTCGGCGCTGTTTTTGAATCATCGCGGAAACCGGCTCACCCGGCAGGGTTTCTGGCTGATTCTGAAGGCGTATGCGGATTCCTGCGGCATCGCAGATATCACGCCTCACACGATTCGCCACTCGTTCGCAGTTCACCAACTTGCGAACGGCTCCGAGCTTCGTGACGTTCAGCAGATCATGGGACACATGAGCCTGTCGACCACGCAGGTCTATCAGCAGTTCATCGGCCATGACGGGAACGTCCTCGCGGATAGCCGGTTGTCGGCCGGCGGCGTAGTTCCAGCAGTCGAATCGGATAGCACCGGCGAAAGCGACGGGGATTCCTGATCAACAGATGCCGGGGCGAGAAGTCCGATGCCGCCGGGGCGGCAGGCAGTTAGTATGATTGAGATGCCCCTCGTCACATCTGATGAGGGGTTTTTCCTGATCCGAGTTCCAGAGGAGGACTGTGAATGGATGTCGAGCAGCAATCACCGGTAACCATGGAGGCGATTGTCGCACTCGCCAAGCGTC
>SKTL01000220.1 GCA_007122555.1 Thermomicrobiaceae bacterium
CAACCTCCCATCCAGTCCACCGGGTTTCACAAACAGGTACAGTACCATTCCCGGGGTTGACATCTATCCCTTGAGAACGCGTATGTCACAGTACAGTGAATCTGTCACTCCAGGTGTTCAGTGAATGCGTCATATCCAGTTTTAATCGTGACGCCATGGACGGTTCCAGGCTGATGTCGATAAGCAAGCGTCTGAGTGGGCGGCGTGCTCCGCGGCGACCGACATCAGCGAGGTTGGCGAGATCCTGGACTGGGCGGAGGACGCCAGCGGCGATCTCCGGCCCTACCTGCTCGAATCAGGCGACGAGGCGGTCCGGTAGCGATCGAGCGCAGCGGCGGAGTGACGAGCGCCCTGCCGCTGTCCTACCCCGGAACATCCACCGTCATGGTGTCCCAGGCGAAGGTAACATTCATGCCGTCCCTGTGGAGCGTGCGTTCAAGCTCCCGGAGATCATCAAACGAGAGCTGTTCCATCTCTTCAATGTGAGCCAGGATCGTCTGACGGGCGCCGAGCGATCGCACAACATCAAGCGTCTCGTTGAACGTCATCTCCAGGTTCAGCACCCGGTGCTCGGGATCGATTAACCGTTCACCAGTGAAGACATCGAACTCCGTGACGCCCATTGGCAGGATCGCAAGGTCCAGATCGTCCAGGGAAACCGGCGCCTGGTCGGGGGACCAACCATGCAGCTCATCAGGCGCGACCAAGACGCGGATGCCGTCTTCAACGAGCAGAAAGGCGTAGACATAATCCTCGGCCAGCCGGAAGGGCATGATCTCGACGCCGTCCAGTTCCAGCGCGACCCCATCTCGCAACTCGATCACCTGAACCGTGCCTTGTTTCGTCATAAAGTCGAAGTGTTCCTGGAGTCCGAGTCGCTCCCGAAAGTCGCTGGCAACCTGCTCCGGAAGGTAGATGTTCGTGCGCCGGGGCTCCGGCGGCCAACCGCGGAGATCGACATTCCGCGTCTCCCAGACCCGGCGTCCCATCGTGTGGTCCGGGTGCCAGTGAGAGTAGATGCACCCGGCTATGCGATCGATCCCGGACCGATTGAGCTGCAGATTGATCTCTTCCGGGGTGTCGATGAGCAGATCCGGACCGTGAACGAAGATTGAGGGACCGGAGCGGGCGTATGGAACGCCCCGCTCTCTCGCTTCATCACAAATCCGGCAATGACACCCTGGACGAGGCGTCGTCGTTGCCCCACCCGAGCCGAGGAACTCAATCCGCATAGCGTGGTCCGTCAGTTGGCGATTCCGAGTTCATTGATCAGCGTTTCAAACTCGTCAAGATACTGCTCCATCATCTGGAACGCAGCCTGGTATGGCTCGTCCGTCGTCAGATCCACGCCGGCATCGCGCAACAGATCCAGCGGGTCCTTCGATGAACCACTGGAGAGGAAGTCGAGGTAGCGGTCTCGCGCGCTGGCGTCTCCTTCGATAACCTTTCTGGCCAGCGCCATCGCCGCGATCAACCCGGTCGCGTACTGGTAGACATAATACGCGCGGTAGAAATGGGGCACACGGCTCCACTCGGCGGACACCTGGGAATCAACGACCAGGTCCGGACCGTAGTAGGCTGAGACTAGCCCGCCATAGATCTCATCCAGCCGGTCAGCGGTCATGCCGGCTCCCTCTTCGACAAGCTCGTGCGTCTGAAGCTCGAACTCGGCGAACATCGTTTGCCGGAAGATCGTCGTTCGGATCGTTTCCAGCGCGTCGTTGATGAGATAGGCGCGTTCGCGCGGATCGGTCGTCTTCTGGACCAGATCGTGTGTCAGTAACTGTTCATTGAGCGTCGAGGCAACTTCGGCGACAAAGATAGTGTATTGCGACGTCGGGTGGGGCTGGGTAGCGTTGGAGAGATGGGAGTGCATCGCATGCCCGGCCTCATGGGCGAGTGTGAAGACATCGTTGAGCGTTCCGGACCAGTTCATCAGGATGAATGGGTGGACTCCATAGACGCCCAGATTGTAACCGCCGGCGCGCTTGCCGGGGACCTCATGGACATCAACCCAGCGATTCGTCAATCCGCTGTCGAGCGTCGTCCGGTAGTCATCACCGAGTGGATCCAGTGAATCCACGACAGTATCGGACGCCTCGCGGAATTCGTAGGAATGCTCTGGGGTCTCAACAAGCGGAACGTAGAGATCGTACTGGCGAGGGTCGTCAATCCCGAGAATCTGCATGCGCAGTCTGAGATAGCGATGAAGGAGCGGGGTGAACTCGCGGACGGTCTTGACGAGGTTATGGTAGACATCCAGGGGGATTGCCTTCGGCTTCAATGCAGCCTCGAGCGACGATTCGTAGCGATGCGACCGGGCATAGAACGCATCTCGCTGGTTCGATGCGGTCAGGAGCGCAGCCAGTGTGTTCCGATGGTCAAGGTAGGGCTGATGCAGCGCCTCGTACGCCTGCCGGCGGACCTCGCGATCCTGCCGCTCGAGCAACGCCTGATAGCGGGCCTTCGTGACCTGGATTTCCGAGCCATCGGAATCAGTGATCGATCCGAACGTGATATCAGCATTGTCCAGGAACGTAAAAGCATTATCGGATGCGCCAGCCATCTCGGCGCTGTCGGCCAGCACCTCTTCGACTTCGGCGGATCGCACGTGCGGCCGGTCCCGCATGACTCGCTCGATCGGACGCCGAAACGGCTCGAGACCCGGTTCCTCGTCAAGGAACGCGGTGAGCTGTTCGTCGGATAACGTCAGCATCTCCGGAGCGATGAAGGACGACGCCCGGCCGGCCTGAACCGCGACGTTCATCACCTGCTCAAAGCGCTCAACGGCGTCGGAGTTCCGGGTATCCAGATCGCGCGCGAGCATGGCGTAGGCGAAGAGTCGACCGAGACGCTCGTCCAGCGCGTCCTCGTATTGCAGCGCTTTCAGAAGTTGTCCGGCTGATTGTCCGAGCGTACCGCGAAACTCCTCCAGTCCCGGAATTATCCCCAGGATCGCCTGCTTTTCCTTCTCCCAGCCCTCCGGGCTTTCGAACAGAACGGTGAGATCCCACTGCTCCTCGGGCGGAATCTGATCGCGGGTGAGTTGGTCGGTCATGGAGTGTGCTCCCTCAATTCATTTGCCGAGCCCGTCTTCTCGGACCCCAAAGAACAGGCTGAATCAGACAATACTTCGGCGAACAGCAAACCTCAACACCAGGGCATCGGCCAACCGAGCAGGCTTCAGGCTACCTCGGCCGCTCGGACAAGAATACGTACCTCATGCCGGGCGTGCACTCACTCCCCTGGCGGGACACCGCGACCGGTGAACTTGATCTCGATCCCTTTCTGCCCGTTGTGATGGTAGAAGTGGACCGGTGCGCGATCGCCGGTCGAAACCTCAAGCTCCGCCGGCCCCGCCCGCACCGCAAGCAGCTCATCCGGCAGGTCCGTCCGCCGGGCGATTCCCTTCCAGACTCGATGCGTCCGGTCAATCTGATATTCGTATTCGATCGGTCCGAGCTCGTCTCCATCAGGTGTCAGCAGACGGCCCCGCCCCTTGAATGTCTCCACAGCGTCTGTTCCGTTCACTCGTCGAGCGGCTGCCGCCCGCGATACCCGTCATCGATTTCATGCCAGTGCGTGACGGTCTCCTCATCAACTTTCCAGCAGAGGAGGACGACACGTCCATCGCGCTCGCTGGGAAAGTCTATGACCCCGCTCTCGATATCTTTGACTTCGATTCCCATGAGTTCAAACTGATCGAGCTTCTCCCGGATCGATTCGCCGAGTTCCAGAATCAGACGCTCATGTTCGGCCGCCTTCGCAGCGTACCCATTCTGCTGCATCGCCGGGGTCAGGTCATTGAGCCGCTCGATCTCCTGCTGCATACGCCGTTGCTCAAGCTGCAACGCTTCGAGAAGCGGCCGAAGCTCGGGGATCAATTCGCGCGCTTCCTGCACCGTGTAGAGATAATCCGGCTCAAACTGATTCATCAGCGCAGGTTCCGTCCAGATCTACCATTGGAGCGCCTCCGGGTTGATCACCCCGGTATAGATCACGCGTGCGTCACCGGAAAGCCAGTACTCACTGTTCTCGACGGCGATCGTCAATGTTCCGCCATCGACGTGCAGCTCGATCGGCGGATCAAGCTCCCCGCGCTTCATCAACACGCTCGCGATCGCAGTCGCCCCGGTTCCGCACGCCTTCGTCAGATTCTCGACTCCTCGTTCGTAGGTGCGCTGTCGTAACGTTCCATCGTCGCGTTGTTCGACGAAGTTGACGTTCACGCCGTCCGGGAAATCTTCATGGTAGCGCAGCGTCCGACCGATTCTGATCAGGCGGCCATCCGGCAAGTCGTCCAGCCCTTCGATCTGCACGACACAGTGCGGAACGCCGACGATGACTGCATCAACCGTCAGCTCCTGGGAACCGTCCTGATGAGTCAGGTAATCCAGATACATCCTTCGGGGGGCGGGCATCACAACCCGGAAGTCGCCGTTTTCCTGGCGCTGCACCGGCAGGCTGCCGGAGTCGGTCTTCAATGAAAACGCGGCCGGATTCACGAGCCGGTTATCGACTGCGAATCGGGCCGCGCAGCGACTTCCGTTGCCGCACATTTCGGCAAGCGAACCGTCCGGATTGAAAAACTTGATTCTTACGGATTCGTCGGTATCCGGCGTGACGACAATAATCCCGTCCGCTCCGACGGACATCGCTCGCGTGCAGAGGCGTTCGGCCAGCCAGCCGTGGTCGAGGTCTTCGACATCATCAGCCGTGAAGACGATGAAATCGTTTCCGGCGCCGCTCATTTTGACGAATGGCAGGTGCTTCTGCACGACATTCTCCTGACTGGTCGGCACGGTCAATCAATATCTCATCTCGAGTCTAGCACCCGAATACGAACCGCGGGCAGCTCTGATGCGTTTCGTCTACACTTGCGCGGGAACTGGACGGTCGAGCACCAGCAGGCGCGTGACGGAAGGTCATGAACACTATGAAGACAGCGCTGATCACTGGCATTACCGGTCAGGACGGCTCCTATCTTGCCGAACTCCTGCTTGAGAAAGGTTACCGGGTGGTCGGTATGCAACGCCGCACCAGCACCGAGACGGTCGGCCGCATTTCGCACCTGCTTGACCGAATCGAGCTCGTTCAGGGCGACCTTCTGGATCAGCTCTCCCTGATCGACCTGTTTCAGCGCTTCCAGCCGGACGAGGTCTATAATCTGGCCGCACAATCCTTCGTTCCAACCTCATGGCAACAGCCGGTCCTGACCGGCGAGTTCACGGCAATCGGGGTCACGCGGGTGCTGGAAGCGCTGCGTCTGATCAAACCAGATGCCCGCTTCTA
>SKTL01000493.1 GCA_007122555.1 Thermomicrobiaceae bacterium
GAACCGGTTGGCGAGGTCTATACCGGCTACTGGCAGGAGCGAGGCTGGTCTGACGAGGCGCCGGTGCTGACGATGTCGAAGATCACGACCCCGTTCTATCAGAGCACCATTCCGTTGGATGAACCAACGCTCATCGGCGGCGTCGCGTTCTCCGGAGATCGGGGTATCTCCCGCGTGGAGATCTCGCTGGATAGCGGGCAGACGTGGATTGACGCCGACGTTGAAGACGCGCTGTCTGATAGCAGCTGGGTGCGCTGGTCTTACGACTGGACGCCAGTTGACGAGCAATCGCACTGGATCCTGGCGCGAGCCTATGAGGGCGATGGAACCGCGCAGGTTGAGGAAGAGCAGAGCGCGCTACCCGACGGCTCAACCGGGTTGCATGAGGTGGTCGTGACCGTTGCTCAGGTCGAAGAGGATGATCTCGAAGACGACGATGACCCCTCGACCTGATCTGATTCGCCCGCGTCTCCCGAATCCGGCTGCTCCGATGATGGCGGCGGAACCAGTGATTCTTCGCGTTTGGACCAGATATGCTGGCGAGTCAGTCCGGTTAGCAGCAGCGCAAGCGCGGCGGTGTGCATGAAGAGCATGCCCCAGACCTTGATGCCTCCCGGCGGTTCGATAAGGAGCGCGACCAGGATAATCTGCAGCGACTCGAACACGATCGCGAGGAACCAGCCGATAACCGAGCGATTGATCAGCAGAAAGACGATCATAAGCCGGAAGAAGACCGTAATCGCCAGTCGCTGATCGAAGGCGAGTGACGGTTCCCCCGGAATCAGGAACCCGTAGAAGAACGTAAAGATGATAATGACGATGTAGACCAGGATCGTCGCCGGCGTCGCCCGGCGCTGATCGAGCGTGCTCGCCGCGTCACGTTCATGGCGACTCTGGATCTTCGATTTCGGCGTTGTCTTCTCCTGGTCGGTCTGTTCCTGCTCGTTGCTCATGAGTTCTATCTTACTCCCACCGGAACGTGCGACTTGCAATGAGAATACCAGCTATGCCCCACAGGGATAGAATGACGATCGGAATCACAGGGGTATCACCGTCGGCGAGAATCTCCCTCAGCGCGGTGGCGAACGCGCTGGACGGCAGCAGCTCGCCGACGATGGCGATACCGCCGGGCAGCCGGTCTGCCGGCCAGATGATTCCCCCGAAAAGCAGCAGAAAGATGTAGATCGAATTTGCCGCGGCGAGGGTTGTCTCCGCGCGCAGAACCCCGGCCAGCAAGAGCCCCAGCCCGGCGAATGTCGCCGTTCCAATGACCAGAACGATTCCAGCCAGGAGCAGGCTGCCTTCCGGACGCCAGCCGAAGCCGAGTGTCGCGATGCCGACGAGCACGGCAATCTGCGCGATTGTTACCAAGATGACCGAGTTGATCTTCGCCATGAGGAGGTTGCCGCGGCCAAGCGGCGTCGATCCAAGACGTTTCAGGACGCCGTAGCTGCGCTCATACGCGGTTCGAATAGCCAGTCCGACCAGGCCAGTGGACATAACGGCCAGAACCAGCATGCTGGGGAGCAGGAAATCGATGGGACGGGCGTAGTCATCCGGCGCCAGTCCGATCAGTCCGAAGAAGACGAGCAGGACGACCGGCACGATCATGGTGATCAGGACCGCTTCGAACCGGCGCATCGTCAGCCGGATCTCCATCTTTGTCTGGGCGATGAGTGCTGTCATGCTGCTCGCAATTACTGGCTGACTACTCACGAATCTGATGTCCGGTCAGACGCAGGAAGACATCTTCCAGTGTCTCATGACCTGCGCGCAAGTCGTCGAGGAGTATTCCACGAGCCCGCGCCCAGGTGGTGAGTTCATCCAGCAGAGCGATCGGGTCCTCGGTGTCGATCACGTACTGACCCGACTGCGCAACCAGCACGGCCGCAGCTGAGGTCAGCTGTTCCAGTTCGGCGGAGTCGATGTCGTCCGGACCGCTGAACCGGACGGTGCTTCCGCCATTCCGACGGAGCGCCGACGGCTCCTCCAGGGCGAGCAGTTTCCCGTGATCGATAATCGCCACCCGGTCCGCCAGGCGTTCGGCTTCTTCCATGAAGTGGGTGGTCAGAATGATCGTGACGCCTTGTCTACGCTGATCTTCGATCAGATCCCAGGTTACGCGTCGGGCTTGAGGATCCATCGCAGACGTCGGCTCATCCAGAAACAGGAGTTTCGGGTTCCCGATAATCGCGGCCGCCAGCGCCAGCCGGCGTTGCTGGCCGCCCGAAAGCTCCCGGTATCGGGTGCTGGCGGAATCGGTCAGGCCGACAAGCTCCAGGAGTTCTTCGGGTTTCCGGGCATCTGGATAGAAGTTGCTGAGCAGGTCGAGCAGCTCAAACGGGGTAACCGTCGGATAGATTCCGCCATTCTGGAGCATCACCCCGATCAGCGGCTTGATCCTGTCCGGCTCGGATTGCGGATCGAATCCCAGAACGTTCACGCTGCCTGCATCGCGGTCACGGTATCCCTCGAGAATCTCGAGCGTCGTCGTCTTGCCGGCGCCATTGGGGCCGAGCAATGCGAAAATCTCGCCCTGGTTGATGTCGAAGCTGATTCCGTCAACCGCGTTCACGCCGGGATAGGTTTTTCGGAGATCAGTAATGCGCACGGCCGCCGACGCCGTCGAGACGGCTGTCGCCGCCCGGATCTGGTCCTGGCTGGCGATCCCGTTGGGCTTGATGGATTGTGCGGCGGAGTTCGTAGACGCCATCAGCTTCCTCGTTGTGCGTCAGAGATTCTCGACGGGCAGATGGTACAGCATAAGATAGATGATCCAACCGGTTACCACGACGTACAGCCAGATTGGAACAGTATACCGGGCGATCGCGCGGTGTCTCGCAAACTGCCTGGTGAAGGCGCGATAGAGCGTAATCAGGACGAGCGGAATGATCGCGATCGAAAGGATGACATGCGACGCAAGAATCGCCACGTACACACCCAGGATCCATCCCTCGCCGACGAACAGCTTGCTGCCGTAGAGCAGGTATCGGGTGACGTAGACGATCAGGAAGAGACCGGCGAACACTGTTGCCGTTAACATCGCGTATTTGTGGAAATCGACCATCTTTTTCTTGATCAACACAAAGCCGGTTATGACAGCCGTGCCGCTGATGATGATCAGGATCGTATCGATGAGCGGGAGAAGTTCTTCCATTTCCATGGGATAGGTTGACCCTGTTCGCTATGCAGGCGTGTACGCGGCCGAACACACGGCCTCGCTTATTGTACGCGGGTTCACAAGCGCTGCCGTCGGGATTGTTCCGGGTTAATCGGAAGAGCCTGCGGGGTGGGCCTGTTGCCGCGCGGCGCGCTGGTTATCGTCGTCCGGACGCCTCATCGAGCAACGGCTGCAGGACCACGATCATGTCGCGCAGGCGGTCACCGACATCGACGGCGAGCTCTTCCGTCAGCGGTTGATAGGGCAGGAGCTGGAAGATGCGGCCCCAGGAGTTCGTCCAGCGCTCCAGTTCTACGTCCGGGTTGAGCTCGTGCTTGATCTCAAGGATGTGCTGATCGAAGAAGCGGATAAGCGCCTCGGTCGATTCCGGGCCCTCTTCGAAATGCAGACCGATTTCGATGTGCTGGTCCCGTCCATTCGTCCAGACCTCGTAGTGCAGCTTGTACTGACTGTAGTAGAGCTTCATCTGTCGGTGACTTGTCTGAAAGCGGATGTTCTGGCGCTCAGCGGGCAGGCGAACCTGCAGGCGATCCCGGACCGCGGCGAAGAACTCGCGACGGGTAATCGATGTCTTCGTCGTTGATGATTTGCGTGCAGCGCGCGCCATGATTGATCAGATTTCTTCGCGATCGGCACTCGACTCGGACATTCGCAACGGGCGTTCCCGCCCCGTGCGAACCCGAACGCCGTCCAGCGCTGATTGAGCGATCGCGCCTGATCGGCCGGAATGCTCCCGAAGCAGCTCCATCACCGCCTTGTTGGCCAGAAAATGGGCCCGTGCGGTGAGCCGGAGCTCGTCGCCGTGAACCGTCTCATCGCAAACCTCGGTGACCCAGTTGAGAACTGTGGTGTTCGGGTAGCGCACGGCATAGGAGCGGCGACCTCGCACGCTGTCCGGATCAACCGGGTTGATGTGAAACAACATCTCCTGCACAAGCTCCATCGGGAATCGCTCCGGTATCCACTGATGCCCCCAGGTCCGGTAGCGTTCCGTATAGATCCGGTTCCAATGCAGCAGGTCCTCATCCGACGAGATCTCGCTGGCGACCTGGTCCCGCACCGCTTGCATCGCGGAGCGGTGCACTGGGTTGTCGAGATAAGGCAGAATCCCATAGAGCAGCGCCTGCACCTGCCAGTAAGAAACGCCGAAACGGGGCGGGGACCCGAACCCGGCAAAGAGCTGCGCCCACTCGTGCGACGGGACGCCGTGATTGTCGACGACGATATCCGGCAGGCATTCGCGCCAGACGAGGTCCCGGACCCGGCCCTCGCCGTACTGGCTGTCTGGATTCCCCTGATCCTCGCCGAACTCGTAGCCGGTAGCGTTGTAGCGCGCCGGGTGGTGTTTCCACTCTGGATTCTCCTGGCGCAGGGCGTCGTGTATTGAGGCGCCATCCGGATTCTCCAGCGGCAGGAACACGACGTTGAGCCCCCGCAGCATCGCCTCTCCGGACTCGCCGGCAGTCAGCGCTTCGATCATTTGCAGCGCACTGGTCGTGCTGGCGACTTCGTTGGCGTGGTGACGGGCGACAATCAGCTTGGTCGGTTTGAAGTGCGACAGCTTCCGCATCGACCAGATCTCCGCCTGCTGCGGACTGGTGACCGCGACGGCGGGGATTGGCCGTCCTTGCCACGAGATCTCGGCTGCCGGGACGAAACTGACCGCGGGATGTCGGGCCAGGCGGTTCAGATGCGGGAAGATGTCTTCATTGCTGATGATCTCTCCGTCCGGGATCGGCCCCTCGGCCACGCCGTTGTCGACAGGCGGCGCATCGACATCCGGCACGCCGATCGCGAACGAGTCGTCTCCGCTAGTTATCTGCAGAACGGTTGCGGCGCGTTCCGGCGGTGATTCGTGGGCCAGCGAGTCCAGGAAGTCATGCAACGTATCAAGCTCCGGGACGCAATCTCCGTGGACGACGATCTGTTTCCCATTGAAGTTCAGGCGTGAGATTGTGGGACGTTCGGGCAATGTCTGCGTTGCCGGCCCTACGATCTCGGCCTCGTCGCGCTTGATCAGTCGGGCGATGCCGGCCGGCCGGCGGGTCAACCGGATTCGCGCTTCCGGCTGCCGGCCCGGCGTGACGGTGACGAATGGCCGAAC
>SKTL01000383.1 GCA_007122555.1 Thermomicrobiaceae bacterium
TCTATGGGGAAATGAAGAGGAAAAACCTCCTTCAATCTCGAACTGACCGGTTAAAACCGGTAGGGTATAGGTTAGCACGATTTTACCGGTGCTAAAACAATCAGCAGGCAATAATTATCTCAACGACATTATAAAGCAGGTGATCACAGTGGTAGATAGTGTTATTGAAAAGGCAGCTAAAATCAACCCGGTACCGTTTAGTTCGGCGGTTGCCTACAGTGAAAATCAAGATCAGCTTGTCACTGAGGTTAATACAATTTTAACCGGCTCTAGCGATGTGAAAAAGTTAATCGGCCAGAAACCACTTTCTGTGATGTACGACAACCATAAAAACCACGCCGCTTTTATGAGTAATATTTTCAAGCTAAATGACTTTGAATTAATGAGCAAAGTAATCATCTGGGTTTACAAAACTTATCACGTTCAGGGCTTTTCTTATGACTATTTCCCGGCTGCCATGAAATCATGGATTGAGGCGCTTGGAAAACATCTTGATCCTTCAAAAACAGGCCCCCTGGTCGAAGTATACCAGTGGATAATACAAAACCATGAACAAATTATCGAAGAGTCGCTCAGCATTATAGAGCCACCTCTTTTCATAGATCAAAGGTGGCAGGAATTGGAAGAATTATTTCTATCCAGCCTGGTTAAGGGAGATCACCGCGAATCAATTAGGCTGGCGACTGATAATATTCATTCGTCCTCCGATCTGGCCGAATTTTACCTGCAGGTAATCCAGCCGGCAATGTATGAAATCGGATCCCTGTGGGAAAGAGGAGCGCTATCCGTAGCCCGTGAACACTTGGCTTCAGCAATAGTAACCAGGGTTATGGCTTCACTATATCCTAAATTTATTCTCCTTGAACAGACCAAAGGTAATGCGGTAGTAACCGCGGCCCCTAATGAATTTCATGAAATCGGGCCCCGTATGGTTGCCGATATGCTTGAGATGGATGGCTGGGATGTTGATTACACCGGGGCAAATACGCCTGCCCGGGATCTTCTGGATTTAATTACCGAAAAAAAACCCTTCCTTGTGGCTATTTCGATGGGAATGCCTTTCAATATTGACCGCACCCAGGAACTGATACAAATGATCCGTGAGCAGCAGCAGTTAAAGGACACCAGGATCATGCTGGGCGGACACTGCCTGAAGATGATTAAGCAGGACAGGCAGTCTTTTGGAGTGGACGGGATTGGCGATTCAGCCCGGGATGCGGTATTGATGGCTGCGGAGTGGTGGGAAAATGCAGGATAATAACTTTTTTGAACCAAACAGCCAACTGATAAATGATTATATAAACCACATCAGCACTATCTGCGTGGTATTGATTGACCGGCAGATGAAAATAAGGGAATGTAACCTCGCCTTTCAAACGATCACCGGGACAACGTCGAAGCCGATCGGCGAAAAGCTGATCTCATTTTTGCATCATGAAGACCAAAATATAGAAATCAATCCTCCGGAAAAAGGTTTTCAAAAAAAACAGTTCACCCTTCTTGGTGAAGCACCGATCAATAACAGCATGACAGGCTATTTTGCCCGGACTAACGATGGATACCTGCTCCTTTGTGAAAAAGCCTGGATAACTGAAGACGAAATCTTCAAAGAGATATCGAAGATAAACAATGAGCTGGCCAACATAACCCGCGAACTGAATAAGAAAAATGCCGCCCTTGAGAAAGCTAATGATACCATCAATAGATTGCTTCGCGAAGACCCCCTAACCGGCATCGCAAACCGCCTCCATTTTTATGAATATTTTAAGAAGATGCAAGCCCTGGCTTTGCGGCATAAGACTCCACTCTCGCTGGTGATGACAGATCTTGATTATTTTAAAACGATCAATGATCGTTATGGGCATCAGGCCGGTGATGAAGTCTTGATTGCCTTTGCCCGGATGCTGCAGGAAAACTGCCGCGAGGAAGATCTGCCGGTCCGCTATGGTGGCGAAGAATTTTGTATTTTACTGGTAGCTACAGCCCTAGAACAGGCTTGCAGTCAGGCCGAAAGGGTACGTTCGCAACTTGAAAAGACGAGCATCGGTGAATCGGAGCTTAAGATTACCGCCAGTTTCGGAGTAGCCATGCTGATAGAAGAAGAAAGCCTGGATAACCTTATAAAAAGGGCAGATGATGCCCTATACGAAGCAAAAGCTTCGGGCCGCAACCAGGT
The DNA here is from genome assembly GCA_007122555.1 of Thermomicrobiaceae bacterium. Classification (GTDB taxonomy): domain Bacteria; phylum Chloroflexota; class Chloroflexia; order Thermomicrobiales; family Thermomicrobiaceae; genus SLMJ01. The sequence continues at coordinate 2,177 of SKTL01000383.1, forward strand.
TAAAACAGCGACCTGACTAAAAAAGAGCACTACCCCTGGTCATCTCCATTGAAGCCACCATGGTTACAGCAGACGAGGATTATAATCTCAAAGACCTTCTATCGGAAGTTAAAGAAACAAATCTTCACTAAGAATACTTGGTTTACAAACCTATTTGTAGAAATGGATTGACAATCACCATATCTCTCACCTCTTGACCGGTATTTAAATCTTCGCTATAGATTACTTTGCAGTTGTCAGTGTATGCAGAAGCTAATATAAGACTGTCATAGAAGCTAAAATGGGTCTCAAGTTTTATTTCTAAAGCTGTATTAAAGATTTCGTTGCCGGGATAAACAGTGCATATTGGAAACAAAAATGAATTAATGAATATTTTACAATCCTCTAAGCTCAAAGGCTTTTCAAATTTTTTTAGCGCCACATTGCAAAACTCTTGTATCACCTGGTAGCTAATGATACCGTTTCCGGTTATATGCGCATTTTTAAAAATCTCCTGGGATCTTTCTTGTTTGAATGGCTCTTTATTGGAAAATAAATAAACCAGCAAATTGGTATCAATAAAATACTTATCTTTGGTTAAATTCATCCCTGGTAAAACTCCTTCCCGCTTCAACATATTCTGTTTTACTTAGAAATCTGTCAAGTTCGAGAACTATGTTCTTATCCCTGGTGTAATCATCGAGCCATTTCCTGAATAAGCTGTTTAAGGTTGTATTATTTTGTTGTGCTTTATTCTTTGCTTTCCTTATAACATCTTCGTTGGCGCTTAACGTAACATTTTTCATGCGATCGCCCCCTTTAACGGTGTGCACAATATAATTATACACATTTATTGTGTTGCAGGCAACTGGTACTGAGCATCACCCAACTCCTTAACAGCCTGGCATTGCAGATAGTTCAACTAACGCCATTTGACCTGGCCAAGGAATTATATGACCAGATCGCCGGAAATCACCACTTTATTATTCCAGTTTTAAAAACCCCTTTCATAGATTCTCAAGCAGTCGTCCATATCAAATTCATAGCTCTCTAATGTCAGGGGTTGTGTCAAGGGGAAAGGGTGGTTGACAACTCTCTCCATATTCCAGAAGACCCATTCGTCTGTTTAATCAGGAGCAAATTGGCTTCAACGCTTTTGACTGCTACCTCTTAGTAAAAATAAAAAGCCAGCAAATGGCCTCTCTTTAGTTTAGTTATACAAAGCGAACAGTAGATTTGCCACCAGCAGAACAGCAAAGGAAGCATAAGCTAAGATTAAAACGTCATGAGTAACTGCGTAATAAAGCAGGGGGAAATTTAGCCAGATTAATAACACCAGCCAGGGTGCGATTTGCTGGCGAAATTTGCCTCTAAATAATCTTGTCATTTCTATGCTCCTATACAAAAGATATTAAAAATACAGCAGGGTCAAGATGCCCAGTATCCCAACCAATAAGCAGAGAAATATCCCATAGCCCAGGGTTTTTTTAATAATAACTCCTTCTGAACCGGATATACCTGTAACAGCGGTGCCCAAAGCAACTTTCATCGGCGAAAACATACAACCTATAGACCCACCCGCAGTTTGCAAGGATAATATAACCACATGATCGATATTAAGTAGAACCGCAACATCTCTTTGGAAGGCTGCAAATAATATATTTGAAGAAGTATTACTGCCTGTCATAAAAGCGCCAAGAGCGCCAATCAGCGGAGCGAATACCGGGTACAATGAACCGGTTGCAGAAGCAACGCCCTGAGCTAAAACTGCCGTTATGCCGGTCTCCATCATCACCATAGCCATCATGCACATTGATATAACCGTTATTGTCGTTGGGTTAGCCTGCTTTACAAGGTTAGTCAAAACAGTGCCGGTAAAACCTTTGCCCCATAGCCCCTTGCTTATATAAAAAAGTATTGCCGCGAAAGCAGAAAGAAATATCAGCGTGCCAGGTGTAGTTAACACGTTAATCGGGGAATAGAGATCAACAGCCTTATTAACAAACCCTAATCCGGTAGCTGTTTCTGGAAATGATAAGCCAACTGTCGCCCAGGCCAGGGCATCTTTAATCGGAGTCATGTATACAACAAACACTATAAACACCAGGAAAAAGTATGCAGAAGCAGCAACCATGAAATTCATGCCGGTTCCTTCTGCAGTGCTGATTGGCTCTACGCGTGACCGCTCCTTTTCATTCCAGGGCATTCGGATTAAAACCCAGCTCCCAAAAACCAGCCCGACGATGCCACCAACCAGCGAACCTAAATATGGGGTCAAATAGTTAACCGTCAGCCAAAAACTGCCAGACATAGCCAGGCCTAACAGCAAGATTGACGGCATACTTTGTAAAACGGTCCGCCACCCCTTGTAAAGATGCGTAATGATTATTCCTCCGAGCACACAGGTTATAGCCAGGTAGGTGGAACTCCAAAACGCCAGGCCTTTTGGATCCGGATCTACGATACTTATGATGGCGCCATAAGAAGAACCCAAAGAGCCAAATGTGATGGACCATGCATGGGCAATTAAAACCGTAGTTGCCGCAAGAATCGGATTAAAGCCGAGGCCGACCAAAAGAGGGGCGCTAACTGCAACCGGCGCGCCAAAGCCGCAAACTCCCTGGATGAAAGAAGGAAAAGCCCAGCCAACGGTAAATAGCTGGATAAGCCTATTTCCTCCTGTCCAGGCGGTCATGTAACGTGTTATCGTGTCGAAACCCTTTACAATGTCAACTACGTTGTAAAGGGCTAACGCTCCCCAAATAATGTAGAGAATATAGATAGTAGACCAAAGCCCCTTAAGTGATCCGATAGCAATAATTTGCAGGTCCGCCCCAAAGAAAAGGATAGCGACAACGATTGCAATAAACCAACCGACCGGCCCAGCTTTTGAACCGCCCCACCGGAGCTTAACAATAAGGACAAGCAGGCTTAATATGGGAACCAAAGCTAATAACCATGAAATAATATTTACCTGGGTTAACAAGCCCTTCCCTCCATTTATATCGAAAGATTTACGATCATCGTAAACCCGGCAAAAATTGGCAAACTCGTATCTGTTTTCTTCCAAATCCAGGTGGAACCCCAGCATCTGGCATCGACAGCGCAGGAGTTAACTGAAAACA
>SKTL01000020.1 GCA_007122555.1 Thermomicrobiaceae bacterium
CCTCTATGAACGATGGCGGGAGCTCGAATGGAACGAAGCGTTCCGGTTCGACGTTACGCTGTACATCCACAACACGGAGTATGTCGACAGCCTTCGAGGGTACACGCCGGACGAGGCAAAGGAGCTGATTGCGTCACACGCCCCCACCTACGATCCGTCGGACGCCTGAAGACTCGCCGCCAACGCTCAGATCCAGATCACCCCGACATTCCCAGCAGCGGAAGCAGCAACGACTCCCAGCGCTCCCCCACGTCGTTGCGAAGGCGCTCAGTCGTCACGATCCGAATCATCCGGCGGTGCTCTTCATAGCGTTTGAAGTCGGCGTCAGCAAGCCCTACGACATCCACCCACGGCATGAGACGACGAAAACCGACTGGCGGCCGGTCGAACTGCACCCACACGGACGTTTTCCACTTCTCCGGTTTCGGCAGATCGATGAGCACCTCATGATCGCCGACCTCAACGCCGAGCTGAACCGACAGCGCGGCCGCCATCGAGAGCTCCAGCCGTCTTCTCGCCGCTGGATCGTAGAACAAACTGCCGAGATAGGAATACAGATCAGTCGCCCGTGCGCTGATCTCCACCGCTCGCTTGTGAATCGAACGTGATTCCAGCGCGCCAACCAGATCGCGTGTTTGTCCGGGCATATCGGGTTGCCGGAAGCGATGAATCAGAGACGCATCATCCAGTTCGGTTAGCGCTTCTGGCTCGATCGCATCATTGATCAGCGCTTCCTGAACGGCCCTCAGCAGCATCACCATACAGGCGCGGTTGGTGTGGTGCCAGTAGACGTTGTCGAACATCTCCTGGCGAGCGTTGATGAGAGAATGCAGCGGACTCACACCCTTTTCGCCGACGACAATCCGCTGGATACCTTCAACCTCAGCCACTCGAAGCGCATCCAGCAATCGCGGCGTATCAACGCCTCCGTACGGAACATTGCACCCTTTTGCATCCCGGGGGAGGTAGTCGAGCTTGTCAACATCGAGCGGGCCGCTCAGCAACCCGCGCAGCAATTCCAGCTCCGGCGCGAGCTCGTCAACCGGATCGATCATGTTCATGACGTCATCCGGGCGAACACCCCAGTCCTGCTCGAGAATCGCTGTTATCTCCGGGGACTCGATCACCCGTCGAGCAACCGTCTCGTGCGGCAAGACCGGAGCTCCCAGCTCCTCAATTGCGTGACTGAACGGGTAGTGACCGATATCGTGAAGCAGCGCAGCCGCGCAGGAAACCCGCACGGCCTCGTCGGGGAGATTCAGATCTGGACACGTTCGCTGCAACGACTCGATCGCCCGTCGCATCAGGTGATAGACACCGATCGAGTGTTCGAACCGGGTATGCTTGGCGCCCGGCCAGACTTTGCTGACGAAGCCGAGCTGCTGGATCCGATCCAGCCGGAGGAACGGCTCGGTGGCCAGCAATCTGACTGCCGCCTGACCGAGCGGAATACGGTCGTGAAGACTGTCGCGAATCGTGGTCGCAGCAGGTTGTCGATGCAATCAATAATCCTTCACTGTGGTCATGAACGCCGTCCCGCTCTTCTGCAGTTCACAAGAGGTCGAGTCCGCCGCATGCTACACTCCAGGTAGATGGTGAAGCCGTCTCATGTACGGCGGTATCGAAGGGTTGAAAGATGCTTCGCAAGACGATGCTGGCGCTGGCGGACAATGAATTCATGACAAGGACGGTGACATCAAATCGTCTCACACGCGATCTTGCGTTTCGCTTTGTCGCCGGCGAAAACTTAGATGAATCCCTCTCGGCCAGTCATAACCTGCTCAACGCCGGCATGATGCTGACGCTCGATCTGCTCGGCGAAAAGATCACCGACCCCGACGTCGCCCGGCGGTCGGCGGATGAGTACTGTACCATCCTTGATCGAATCGCGGAGACCGGAACGAACAGCACGATCTCCGTGAAATTGACGATGCTGGGGCTCGATATCTCGGATGAATTCGCCCACGACCTGATGATTCGGGTGCTGGACAAGGCGAGTGTGCACGGCAACTTTGTCCGCATCGACATGGAAGGCAGCGACTACACGCAGCGCACGCTGGACATCTTTTACGATCTCCACAACACCTACGGCGATACCGTCGGGATTGTGTTGCAGTCAGCGCTCTACCGGACCGACCGCGATGTTGATGAGGCGATCGAACGGGGGGCGAAGGTTCGGCTGTGTAAAGGCGCGTACGCCGAACCGGAGACGCGCGCATATCCCAGAAAAGCAGATGTCGACGCCGCTTTCCGTCGCCAGTTGGAGCGTCTGCTCGATCACGGCAACTATCCCGCAATCGCCACCCAGGACGACGCGATTATCGATGTGGCGAAGGGCTACGCGATGCGGATGGGAATCGACAAGTCCCGCTTCGAGTTCCAGATGATGTTCGGCATTCGCGAGGAGCTCCAGTACGAGCTAGTCCGTCAGGGATACAACATGCGCGTTTACGTACCTTACGGCGACATGTGGTACCCGTATTTCATGCGGCGGATGGGCGAGCGGCCAGCGAACCTGTTCTTCGCGATTCGGAACATCGTGAAACCCTCTTAGGGCTCAGGCGCGCTGAACGCGGAATATCAGGCGCAGCACCGCGGCGATCGCAAGCAGAACAACCATCCCGACAAATGCCAGCGAATAGCTGATGTTCTCAGCCACCGAGGCGAAGAGAAGCGGTCCGATCGCCGTCGCCGAGATCATGATCATCATCGCCGATCCCTGGACCTGCCCAAGCCCCTGTCTGCCGTAGTAATACGGCCAGGTGTAGCGAGCGCCGATCTGCTGCATCCCCATAGCGCTTCCGAGAATGATTGCGTAGATTACCGCCAGGAAGCCGGTGCTTGCGACTTGCAGCATCAGCACCGCCACGATGAACATACCGGCATTAGCGACAAACAACGGAGTGGGACCGGTTCGCTCGACGATGAACCCGGCCAGGAAGCCCGTCACCGCCGAAGCGATCGCAAACGGCACAAAGACTCTGGCGGCGAGTTCCGCTGAGAGACCCTGGCGCTCGAACAGCGCAACCTGGTGGAAGATCAAGGCGGTATCCACGAGCGCAGGGATCGCCATCGGGAATGCGAGCGCCCAGAAGCTGAAGCTGGTAAGGACCTTTCGCTTTTCGCCGCTTTCAGCCCGTTTGATTCGACGAACCTCATCCTCGGGCAGATCCCGGGCGCCATCCGGAAACTGGCCGATATCTTCAGGTTTGTTGCGAATGACGAAGATGGCGAGTGGCAGAACGATAACCCAGACCATCAGCCCGAGCGCGAAATAGGCGCCGCGCCAGTTCAAGAGATCTATCAGGAGCTGCCCGAGGTTCGGCATCACGGCAATCGTGATCGCCCCTCCGAGGCCCATGATCGCCATTGCCCGCCCACGACGAACGATGAACCATTGCGAGACGAGCAACGAGCCATTGACCGGCATCGCCCCCTGCCCGAGTCCGCGCAGGAGCGCCAGCGCTATCGCCATCGCGATCATGCCGGTCGCCAGGCTGAGCGCGACGCAGGCCATGCCGAACACCACAGCCATCACGATGAGCATGGTTCGCGGTCCCTGGTGGTCAGAGAGCCGGCTGACGATCATCACCGCCATGGCGCTAACCACCGTGCCAGCCGCATAGATACTCGACAGGAGGGTCCGGGAGTATCCGGTGTCCTCGATAATCGGGTCGATGAACACCGTGAACATGAACGACTGCCCCGGTCCGGCCGCGAAGGTCACCGCCATCGCCGACAGGACGATCCACCAGCCATAGAATGGGCGCGGGATACGTCGAATCGCGTCGAACAGATCAAGCTCCCCTCTCGTCGATCGAACGATGGGGATCTCTCTCGGGATCGATCATCTCACCCGCCGAGCTTGTAGATCTTGACCCCGTTCTGGGAGAGGCGGTTGAGCATGTTAAGCCGGGTTTCGAGTCCGATCCGACCCTCGGGGACGATCATCGAGATGCCCTCGATCTCGCACTTGGCGGTGATCCAGTCCCGAAACTGCTTGTCGCTCATATGGGACACCGGAAGGTTGACGGTCCCGCTCTCAAAGTCCCGCGGCACCAGAATATAGATCTGATCAAGATCATCCAGGGAAAATGCTGAATCCATGAGTGTTCCTGTCCTGTCGCATCCGTCGGATCTGTCCTGCCACTCCAGAATCCGATACGTGGCAACCGACAGACTATCACGTCCACCCGATGACGGCGACCTCGCTGCAATCAGGGGCGGCAGCCTGGTCGCACGCTGTGCTAGGATGCTCGGGAGACAGGCATGTAATCAGCCGGAATTGCCGGTAGATCAGAAAGGGATGTTGACACCCGATGAGCATTGCAGAGAAGGTACAGGTCAGCCCCGAGCTCGATCAGTGGCTACGTGATACCCGCCGTTATCTCCACATGAATCCGGAGCTCTCGCTGCAGGAAACGAACACCTCGCGCGTGGTCTCCGGCCAGCTCAAAGAGCTTGGCATCGAGCACCGCACCGGCGTGGGAGGAGACGGGCGAGCTCTCTACACACCGAAGGAAGCGCTGGAACTGGCTGGCATCAAGACAGGACCGGCGACGGGCGGCACCGGGGTGCTCGGCATTATCCATGGCCGGAAGCCGGGCAAGTCAATTCTGCTCCGGGCGGATATGGACGCCCTGCCAATGGACGAGCAAAACGACGTTGAGTACAAATCAACGAATCCCGGAGCAATGCACTCCTGCGGCCACGACGTGCATACCACGGTATTGATGGGTGTCGCCGAGATCCTCAATGGCATGAAGGACCAGTTCGACGGAACCGTCGTGTTGATGTTTCAGCCAGGCGAAGAGGGCTACGGCGGCGCTGCAGCCATGATCAATGACGGGATCCTCGACGATCCCAAGGTCGACGCCGCTCTTGCGCTGCATGTCGGCGTTGACGGCCGGGCTGGACAGATAAGCGTGAACGAGTCCGCCAACAACGCCGCATCGGATAGCCTGGAGATCTTCATCGAGGGAATCGGCGGGCACGCGGCCCGACCACATGTTGGCGTTGACAGCACGCTGGTCGCGTCGCAGATTGTCGTCGCGTTGCAGAGTATCGTCAGCCGGAACGTCGATCCGATGGAGTCAGCCGTTGTCACAATTGGAAAGCTCCACGCTGGAACCGCCAGCAATATCATTCCGCATACAGCAAAGCTGGAAGGGACCGTTCGGACGTATGACCCGGACGTACGCAGTCATATCGAGAAGCGCGTCAAGCAACTGGTTACCGGCATTGCTGAAGGAATGGGCGCCAAGGTCAAGGTCGCATACC
>SKTL01000256.1 GCA_007122555.1 Thermomicrobiaceae bacterium
CAAGTTCTCTGCTGGACGGCGGCGAACGCGATCTGGAAAAGGTCTGGCGAAAGATCGGCGCCATCTTCGCCTGGCCGGATGATCGCGCCGGGCAGGATCCCGTTGACGTGACCGTCCGCTACTCGGTTGACGGCGGGTTGAACTGGCATCAGGTCGCGTCAGATAACCTGACCCCAGCCGACCGGACCGCCGAGATCAGCGGATCGATTCAGACGGTGGAACGAAGCCGGTTTATCCAGCTGCAGGTGAGCATCGACGATGTTGACGACTGGGCGCCGGTGTTGATGGGCATGTGGGCGGAACACGAAACGCTGGATCTCCCGGTTCGGCGGCGTCGCTGGCGATTCACCGTGCTATGTCGGGACACGCTCACCCGGCGGGACGGATCGTCATCTCCAGACAATGCCCGCGCGATTGCCGACCAACTCTGGGGACTCTGGGAAAACGGAGCGATCACGACATTTCAGGACGTCGATCAGCTCGGAACCCCGGACGACTATACCGTGCGGATCGCCGGAATCAGAGAAGCCGTGCCGAAGCCGGGACAACTCGACAGCGAGGCCAGTTCGGAGATCGAGTTGACGCTGGTGGAGATCTGACGCGCGCGAAGATGCATCCGCCCCAAGGCGATTCGAGACAGGCGATGTTGGGTGGGGCGGGATCCGCCAGACCATCGATCAGAGGAGATCAACATGTTTGAGAACGCAATCGATGTGCGACCGCAGCTGCGAAGGAATCCCGCCGGAGGTCCGGACTGGCGCGTGCCCTTGCATGAGAAGACCGGTCTGGTCGTCCACTACAACGGCGGCGCCGTTCCCGAGCATGTACCGGACCGGGAATGGATTGATCGGGTGGTGACCTGGCATCTTCAACGCGACTGGCGGAGCAACCCGGCGACCGGAGTGGCGCCGATTCGCGGCGACGGGATCATGTATCACCTGGTGATCGGACGAGACGGAACTGTCTATCGACTGCGGGATCTGGAAGACGTGCTCTGGCATTGCGGATCCTGGCCGGAAAACCGGACCCATATTGCCGTATTCGTTGTGCTGGGCGGCAATCAACGCGCGACTGAGTCCCAGATGGCGGCGCTGCGGGAGACGGCTGATGAATGGGTCGCCTCGAACCCGGCGCGCCTCCGGGACGCAGTGATCGGCCATCAGGAAGTTGACTGGACCGCGTGTCCGGGGACATTGCAGGAAGATTTCGTGCTTCCGTATCGAGAGGTGATTGACGTGACAATCAACGGACGCTGGTTTCCAGAAACCGAATGCTACGTTGGCGGGGCGTTCTGGGATTACTGGGTGAACCAGGGAGGTCTGATGATCTTCGGGTACCCATTGACGAGCGAGCGAGACGAACCGGATCCGGAAACCGGCCGGGTCATCACGGTACAGTACTTCGAACGCGCGGTATTCGAATGGCGCCCGGAGAATCAGCCCGGGTATCGAGTACTGCTGCGGCGACTCGGCGCGCACGCGCTCACCAAGTGAGATTCCGGGTATAATCGGGCGCATCGTGCAGGTGAATTACCTGTTTGCGGAGCCTGACAAACCGGAGGTTCAGTCTTCAGTGGCCACGATCAATCGAACATCACGCACCGCGCAGGCAGGCATAGAGGGCGCCCGTCAGAAGGGGCAGGTCATCATCGCGCCAGCTCGTGTAGGCGACGTCATGGGACTGCGAAACCTGCAGCGACGCTGTTTCCAGGATGAACAGGCCTACGGCATTGTCACATTGCTGGTCTTACAGGTCTGGCCTAGCGCGAAGGTCCTGGTCGCGCGCCGGGGCGAAGACATCATTGGCTGCGTCATCGGCGACATTCAGAAAGACCAGGCCCGTGTGCTCAACATCTGTGTCGATCCAGCCTTCCGCCGGCGAGGGCTCGGTTCCGCGCTGCTCTCGACAATCGAGCAGGAGCTTGACCACGATAATATGACCCTGATGGTGGAAGACAAGAACTTCGCGGCGCAAGAGCTCTATCGCTGGCACGGCTACCTCTCCGCCGGCGATCTCCGCGACTACTACGGGCGAAACCGTCACGGGATGCTTATGCAGAAACGCCGGGTGCACCCGGCAATCGGATACCGCCCAACCCTGACCATTCGCGACAGTCCAGAAACCTGAGAGCCTCTCGACCGGGGATGATGTTTCCCCCCCGGAGCAGATTCTTTCCCGGCAGCCTCTTGAAATCCTTGTCAAAACATGCGTCATTCTGTTCAAACCGCTGGCCCGGAGCCGGGAGCATCGCCCCCGGACGCACAAATCGTTCACCCTTTGGGAAGGATGGTCCATCATGGCGCTTCTCAGATCGACGTCCGGCCCGATCGATCTTGTCTTGCAAGGCGGTGGAATCAAGGCCATCGGGCTTGCCGGCGGCATGAACGCCCTGGCCGATCGCGGCATCCCGATTCGCCGAATCGCCGGGGCATCAGGCGGGGCGATCGTCGCCGGGCTGACGGCCGCGGGTTACTCACCCGGCGAGCTCCGGCGGATCATCGAGACCGAGCCGTTTCCAGAACTCCTCGATACCCGCTGGTACAGCCGTCTGCCCCTGGTTGGCACACCGATAGCGATCTTCTGGCGAATGGGCCTGCACCCCGGAATCCGCGTCTAGGAACGGTTGACTGAACTCTTGAGCGCAAATGGCGTTGAGACGTTCGGCGACCTGCGTGACGGCGGCGAGGTTGCACCGCTTCAAGTCGTCATCTCGGATGTGACCGCTCGCCGGTTGCTGTTGTTTCCGCGGGATGCAACGCTCTTCGGAATCAATCCGGACGAACTCGGCGTCGCGCTGGCGTTGCGCATGAGCGCCAGTATTCCGGTCGTCTACGAGCCGGTCCGCCTGAACCACGCCCGAGACAACACGGAGCACCTGCTGGTCGATGGCGGCATGCTTTCCAATTTCCCCCTCTGGGTGTTCGATCGCACCGCCGACGCTGAGACGCAGGTCATCGGACTTCGCCTGGTCGACGATCAGCCCGGCGATTCGCTTGCGGAACGCCTGCCGGTCTCCTCGCTGGCTCGGACCCGCCTCGGGCAATTGATCGACTATGTGGAGAACCTGGCCCGCACGATGATGGAAGCGCATGATCGACGCTACCTTGACGCCGGGGACATCGGCCGGACAATCCAGATCCCGACGCTCGGGGTCGGGACCACAGAGTTCGACCTCTCGCCAGCGCGAATTGAAGAGCTCTTTCTCGCCGGGGAAGCTGCCGTTAACCGGGCGATTGATGGCGGTCAATCATCCATCCTGCCGGAGTCGTGATAGGCTGAGCGAGGAGCCGGAATGGCCGGGCCGGACCGGGTGACACATCCTCGGAGGGACATGAGCAGCGCACCACTCGAACAAGCCCAGCGAACGCCATTCTTCGCGTTGCTGGTGAGCTACGGTATGGTCTACTTCAGCCTGATGATCGCCATGGTTGCGGTACCCTGGTTCGTGCTGGAGACGACCGGAAGCGCTGCCCGGACCGGTATCGTCGCCGCCGTTCAGGGTGTCCCGATGGTCTTCGCCGGCATCTTCGGCGGGGTGATTGTCGATCGCATTGGCTTCAAGCGCACCGCGATGATCTCCGACCTGATGGCCGCATTCGCCTTCGGCATGATCCCATTGCTCTACTACACGACCGGAATCACCTTCTGGCAGCTCCTCTTCTTCGTGTTCCTGCGGGCGACGTTTGACACCCCGGGATTCACCGCCCGACACAGCATGATGCCGGACATCGCCGAACGAGCCGGAATCCGGCTGGAACGCGCCAACTCCATCGGGCAGACACTGATGCAATCGGCTATTCTCCTGGCGCCAGCCTCGGCCGGCATTCTGATCGGGATCATCGGCTCCAGCACCGTCCTCTGGATCTCCACCGGGATGCTTCTCGTCTCCGTCACCGCGGTGTCCATATTCATCCCGACGCTGAAACCGAGCAGTCAGGCAACTGTCCAGAGCCAGACGAAGTATCTGGGTCAGCTCAAGGGCGGATTCTCGTTCGTTCTGGGAACCAGGGTCATTCTGGCGCTGATGATGACGGTGATGGCGGTACAGTTCGTCCGGGCAAACCAGATGGTGATCCTGCCGGTCTACGGGCATGACCTGTACGGCACCGCCTCGTCCTTCGGGTTCATGTTCGCGGCGATGGGGGCCGGCGGGCTGATCACCGCGATCCTCTTCGGCATCTGGGGGCATCGCTGGCCGCGGCGGACGGTGATTCTGGTCGGCGCCGCCAGCCTGGCGTTCATGTTCTTCATGCTGTCTGCGACGCCGCCATACTGGATTATTCTGGTTGGGATGTTCATCGCCGGATTGATGAACGGCCCCATGATCCCGCTTGTCTTCACCATGATCCAGGAACACACCCCGAGTGATCTCAGAGGCCGCGTTTTCGGGCTGTACGATGCCGCGATCTTCACCGCGATGGTGCCCGGGCGTTTGCTTGCGGGGTTGCTGGTGGAGTGGACCGGTCTGGTGCAGACGCTGCTGATCATCGGTGGAACGTACCTGCTGGCGATCGCTGGAATGATCCTCAACCCGAATCTGCGGGATCTTCGCCCACCCGAGCCAGCCGGGAAAGCCGCCGAAGAAGACGACGCTGCGCCGGAGACGGCTTCAACGGAGCTCGCCGCGGAGGAAGCGCGCGGCTGATCGTCCGGGACCGGTTAATCTCTCGTTCCGGTCCGATCCACGCCAGGTCAGGGTCTCAGGAATAGACGCGAACCTGAATATCAGTCGGCCGGAACGCATTTGCGGCGTTCTGATCCTGCGGACAGGCCGCAATCCCGACAATCAGATCCATTGTCGCCCGCATGAGCACGTAATCGCCGCGCTCACTCAATGGTTCACGCACCTCGAACCGTCCGCGCTGGCGCAATCCGACATTCATGAACCAGTTGACCGGATCCGGGATGTCGTCTTGCTTGACGCCATGGGTGCGGAGAACGCGGTGGAGCCCATCCCGGCAATTGGCATGCCCCTCGATACCGTAGTCCGAGAGGTAGGTCTGCGCGTCGCAGGCCGGATAAAGGATGTCGTGCCGGCCACAGGTGTCTTCCAGCAAGACCATCATCGCGTTGTGGCGGTTGCTGAACACGGCCATCTCATTGATCAGGACCAGTGAATTATTGCCGGATCGGGTATGCGAGGTGGAAAGCCGCTCATCGGTATCGTGCCGGTTGAAAGCGACCATCGTCGCCACCTGCTTGCTCTGAACATCCGTCAGCTGCAGGAAGTCGCCCTCCCGGAGGATGAACGCCGTGGGAAACTCCGG
>SKTL01000272.1 GCA_007122555.1 Thermomicrobiaceae bacterium
ATTCTGGAGTCGGTTCTCAGGTGTACCTGGTTGAGCCTGCCTCACCACCCGGCAGTCCAGTAAGCCCGCGTGTGATGATGAACACGATCCTCGCCGGCTTCCTGGGATTGTTACTCGGTGGAGCCGTGTTGATCGGGCTATCCTGGATCGAGGATAACGTCAAAACCGAGCAAGACGTGCGCGCCCTCGTCGATCGCCCGGTCATTGGAACGGTTCCCGAGGAAGATCTGCCGGATCAGATGGAGAGTATCCACGCTGGACGGTCGATCAGCGGCGAGATTTTCCGCGGGTTACGCACTAACCTGCAGTTTATGATGGTTGATCGCCAGGTGAAATCCATCGTCGTGACAAGTGTTGGCCCGGGCGAGGGGAAGACAACCGTTGCGTCCAACCTCGCGATCGTGCTTGCTCAGGGAGGGCAGCGAGTGATTCTGGTTGACGCCGATCTGCGACGCCCGCGGATCCAGAATCTGTTCCATCGCGTTCGAAACGATCGCGGACTCAGCAATCTCCTGTTGCAGTCGCCGGCGGTGATTGAGGAAATGATCCAGTCCACGACGATCAAGAACCTCAAGGTACTGACCAGCGGCCCGCTTCCGCCGAATCCGCCAGACCTGCTCGGCTCGGCTCGAATGAAGGCGCTGGTTTCGGCGCTGGAAGAACAGGCCGACATCGTTATCTTCGACAGTCCGCCCGTGGCGATCAGCGAATCGCTGCTGCTTTCCAGTCTGGCCGACGGGATGCTCTTTGTCATTCGATCAGGCAAGAACCGGAGAGCCGAGATTACGCAGGCATTCGAATCCGCGGCGCAAACAGGCGTTCCGATTCTGGGCGTTGTATTGAACGGCGTTCCGTCCGACTCTCAGGCAGCCTACCGCGTTTACCAACAGTACTATCCGCGGGTAACTGGATCCACAGCGACGAATCTGCCTCGTCCTCGAAGGCGCTTCGGACGACTCCGACAGATCTTCAGCCGCAGTAACTGAACATTGCAGTCAAGGGCTTCCCGGAAACGATCGATTCGGGGAGTCCGCGATATGTCCCGTCGGAAGTGAGCCGCCAGAAGGGACTCGAACCCCCGACCCACTCACGTTCCCCTGCTGAGAAGCCCGGGGAATGGTGATTCCACAGTATCCAGTCGCATCCGAGATCAAGTCGCGCCGGGGTGCGCATCCTGGCGGGACGTTGAATGGCAATCCTCTCTCAGCCTGCGCAGCACTCGCAACGTTGAGCGAGTTGAGAAAAACCGGCGTATACGAGCACGTCTATGACATAATCGATAAACTCATAGTAAGGGTTGAACAAACTGGCAGCGCGGTATGATGAGTGAATTCATGTTGTCTGTGATGGAACGGTGCTTCAAGTGCTTTTCACCGATACCAATCTTCAGGACGACACTGATGTGCTCCCGACCGATTGGTCGACCGCGCGTCGAATCGGGATACATTGTCTCAAACACGGGCTGTTCGTTAATCCCGGGGACAAGTTCTCCGTTTCAACAGCTCACAGCTATGAAGACGTCGAGCAATCACTTGATATTTTCGATCGGGCCCTTGCAGAATTAAGCTCAACCTGATCAATCGTTCCGGTCGAGGACTGAGATTTGGTTGCCGACTGATCTCAGTGGGCGCTCAGCGTCGCCACTCGCGCGAGGTTCGACTGGTGAATTGCCGGCGACAGGCTGCCTGGCGTCTACGACGATTTCTGGCAAGTAGAGAAATGTGATGTATCCATGAACGAAAATGGTCAATACTACGTTGAGGCGCTCGGTCGGGGGCTTGCCATTCTGGATTGTTTCGTCGAGGGACCATCCCAGCTTTCACTGACCGAACTTTGCGCCCGTGTTCAATTAAACCGGGGGACGACGTTTCGGCTCTTGAGAACCCTGGAGCAATCCGGATATCTGAGCCAGGATCAGGTAACGAAGAAGTATCGATTGACCGTCAAAGTCCTTGATCTCCAGCAGGCGGCGCTGAACGCGCTCGATGTCGCCCGACACGCGCTCCCGTCGATGGAGAGGTTGAACGAACAAGTTGAGGAGTCAGTCAGCGTCGCCGTGTTAGAGCGTCGGGAGATACGCTATATTGCCAGAGTTCCCGCCCGACGAATAATGTCGATTAATCTTGAGGTCGGCTCCAAGTTGCCAGCTCACGCCACCTCGATGGGCAAGGTGCTGCTTTCGGGACTGTCGGCAGACGAGCTCAAGGAGATGTACGGGTCGGGAGAGATGGCACCGTTCACGAAGAATACAATAACGCAGTTGGATTCCTTGCAGGAATCACTGGAGCAGGTTCGCGCTGACGGATTCGCACTGGCCGACGAAGAGCTCGAACTCGGCCTGAGGTCAGTGTCAGCGCCAATCAGGGACCACAACGCAACGATCATTGCGGCAATGAATGTGTCGGCTTCCACCGCGAGGATCTCAGTCGATGAGCTCCGCGACAACATCGCCCCGTTGCTGATCGCCGCCGCCAACGAGATATCAGTCCGGATCGGATATCGAGAGCCCGAGTCGGTATCCAGTACTGAATGAAGATTCCCCGAAGCATTCGCCTTCGCGGCTAATCATGAGATTTCGGTAATCTTCTTGATTACGTCGACAATCCTGGACCTCAGGCGAACACTGGAATGTTTTCGGAAACCTCGAATTCGGCATCCGTTGAATCGTAAATCGATTCGAGCGAAAAGCCATCCCCGAGTTCGGCCAGTTGAAGACCGTCACCAGTTCGCCTGAACAGCGCTCGCTCGGTGATGATCGTGTCAACAGGTCGGGTCGCCGTTATCGGGTACGTGCACTCTTTGACGATCTTTGGGGCACCGCTCTTGGTGCAGTGGGTGGTGACCACGAGCACACGCTTGGCGCCCGTAACGAGATCCATTGCGCCGCCGACGCCCAGAACGTTCTCGCCGGGAACAAGCCAGTTCGCCAGGATCCCGGACTCGTCAATCTGTAGCGCTCCGATAACCGCAACGTCTATGTGCCCGCCGCGTATCATCGCGAACGACGTTGCGCTATCGAAGAACGAGCCGCCCGGCGTCAAGGTTACCGGTTGTTTACCGGCGTTGATCAACGCGGGATCCGAGTCCTCCGCGCTTCGTGGAGACGGACCAACGCCCAGTATGCCGTTTTCGCTGTGGATGTGGATGGATCGATCTTCGTCAATGAGGTTGGCAAGCGCCGTGGGTAATCCGACTCCGAGATTGACGACTGATCCCGTCTCGAGTTCCGCGTAGGCGCGGCGAAGGATACGATTCCGGCTTTCCTCAATTGTCAGCATTTGGCGACTCCACTAGATGATCTACGAATATGTGAGGCGTAACGATCTCTTCTGGCGAGAGATGCCCCACCGGGACGATCTCGGACACTTCGACAATGACAAGTGACGCCGCCATCGCCATGGCGGGATTGAAGTTTCGCGCACTCTTGTCGTACGTCAGATTCCCGAGTTCGTCAGCGCGTCCAGCCTTTATCAATGCGACATCTGCGCGGAGCGCGCGCTCAAGCACATAGTTTCTTCCCTCAAAGGCGCGCACTTCTTTGTCCCTGGAGAGCTCTGTGTCAGCTCCGGTCGGGGTGTAGAAGGCCGGGATACCTGCTCCCCCAGCCCGGATAGCTTCCGCCAATGTACCTTGCGGCAAGAGTTCTACTGAAATCTCCCCATCGTTCGACGCCTTCACCGCATCGGGATTGTTCGTAAAGAATGAACCGATAGCGCGGCTAATCTGACGGTTCAACAGGAGTCGCCCGAGACCGACGCCTTGCTCTCCAAGATTGTTGCTGATTACGGTGAGGTCCCTGGTTCGCGTTTCGGCAAGCGTCTCCAGCAGGAAGAGCGGAGTTCCCGCTTGACCGAATCCGCCCACCATCATTACGTCACCATTGCTAATCTTGTCTACCGCATCCGCAGCGCTGAGAGCCTTTTCACTCTGGGGTCGTCGCGACATTCCGTACCTTTCCCTGTGAGCTGGCGTACCATGAGCCACCAGCGACTTTGACGAATCACGAATTATCTCGCCTAGCGTACTTGCATTTCGCTGAGCGTGATGTTAGTCTGCTAACCGTTGTGCTGTCAATCTTCTCGATCGGTGGAGAATAGCTGTCTTTCGCACGAAATGCCGGATCGTAAGGCGGATGTCTATCCACTCGTTCTATTCGTTCGTTCGACCCGATAGTTACAAGGAGGTGGTAGATCACGCAAGAGAGACTGAGAGCGGGGAAATCGCCCAGATCCAATGATTCCTGTGAAGCATTGCTCTGTGGTCCGAGATAGGATCGCACGGTGATGGGACATCAGATAATGAGGAGGAGTGAGATGAACGAACTCGAGCGACTGTCGCAACGCTTTGAAGAAACCGCGGGGATGACTCTATCGCGTCGTCGTCTGTTGAAGTCGATGGCCGGAGTCGCAAGTGTGACGGCGATTTCCACGCTGCTCGTGGCCTGCGAAACAGATGACGACGATGACGATGCAAGCCCTGATCCTGCAGATACCGACGATGATGCTGAAGCGACTGACGATTCGGACGACGAGCCCGACGCTGCAGACGATGATGACGATGCCGATGCTGAGGAACCGGACGACGCTGAGGGCCAGATGGGCGGCACTCTTCGAGTAGCGCTGGATACTGCTCCCCCGAACGTTGATGCCCAGCAAAGCACCGCGTACATCACCCGCACAGTTACCAGCAGCGTTGTCGAAGGACTCTTCACGCTCGACGAAGAGTACGCAGTCATGCATCAGCTGGCCGATAACTACGAGGCGTCCGAAGACGGACTCGAGTATCACATTGATCTTCGACAAGGCGTGTTGTTCCACAATGGCGACGAGATGGTAGCGGAAGATGTGGTCGCATCCCTGGAGCGCTGGTTCGAGATTACCAGTCCAGGCTCCGCGTACTCGCCGTCGATTGATAGCATCTCTGCACTCTCCGACTATGAGGTGGAGATCGAGTTCAACGAGCCAATTGGCCATCTGGTTGTCGCTTCCCTGGCGTTCTCGTATCAAGCTCCGTCGATTCACCCGAAGGAGCAAATCGAGGAGACAGGCGACAACACAATGGAGCAACCAATCGGCACCGGCCCGTTCATGCTTACCGAGGTTGATCTCGATCGCGAGATCGTGCTGGAGCGGTTCGGCGATTACGTGGGACGTGATGAACCGAGCGACGGCTATGGAGGGCGCAAGGTCGCCTACCTGGACTCCGTCGTCTTCATCCCAACCCCTGAGGCAGCGGTGCGTATGTCGGGACTCGAAGCCGG
>SKTL01000527.1 GCA_007122555.1 Thermomicrobiaceae bacterium
AGCGTTCAACGCAGAAGTCGACAACCCGTCGATCTCGACAATCACAAGTCCGGGCTCGTCCGTTCGTTCGGACGGGGGCGATCGGCGCGCGAATCCGAGAATGACATTGCGGTAGAAGGATTCGTCGTCGTTTATCGACAGAATCCCGGTGACGAGCGTATTGATCAGCGCGATGCCGAGAACGGTCCAGATCGCGGCGACAAGATCGGCAACCTGCAGCCCCGGCAGCGCAAGGTCAGCAAGCAGGATGATGATTGCGTTGAGCACAATGGAGAACAGGCCGAGCGTGAGCACCGTAAACGGGAGTGTCACCACCAGAAGAAACGGACGAACCAGCGCATTGAGCAGTCCGATCGCTGCAATCGCCCAGATCGCCCAGTACCAGCTGGTCAGGTCGAGACCTGGAACAAACGAAGCGAGCACCCACAGGGCGAGCGCATCGATTGCCCAGATGACAACTATTCTGCGTGCCAGGTGCATGTCTCGCGTCCATCAGGTGATGTAGCGTTACAGATCCAGTTGGTCCCCGGGCTTGATCACCCGAACATCGACATCCGGAGCAACTCGGCGCGCCGAGCGCACGAATTCCCGCGGCGGTTGAGTCAGAAAGCTCGGTCTCGTCCATTTGAGGCCGATAGGACAGAGCGTACCCCAGTGGATTGGAACTGCGATGTTGGGCCGCAATCGGGTTAGCGCGGTCGCGGCGCTCTGCGGATCCAGATGTCCATCACCAAGCGATGGCCCCCACCCCCAGACGGGGAGAAGCGCGACATCGAGATCCGGCGCCATTGATGACATTTCATCGAACAGATCCGTGTCCCCGGCGAAGTAGACCGACGAGCTCCCGTGCATAAGAAAGCCGATCGCGTCTCCCTGCGGGCCGAAGGGCGGTCGGCCTCCATCATGGTTGGCCGGAGTCGCTTCCACGACGAGGCTTCCAATCGCGTGTGACTGCCCCGCACGGAGTTCAACAACGTTCATCAGCCCGGCGCGGCGGAGTACCTGGGCTGATCCGACTGGACCAAGCACACGAACTCCGGCCGGCAATCGCCGTAGCGATGGCAAATCTAGATGATCCCAGTGCATGTGCGATATCAGCACAACATCCGGAGCAATGTAGAGTTCGCTATTCCGGATGCGCATTGCCCGGCGAAGATGAGCCGTCCGCTGTCGCAGGAGCGGATCAGTGAGGATCCGCAGTCCGTCGATCTCGATCAGGGTTGTCGCATGCCCGAGATAGGTGATACGGGAGAGATCCGATTGCGTCTGTACAGGATTGATAACGGGCGTGATAGCGGGAGACGAGATCATGAGGTGGCAACTCCGGACAATGAAGAAGGATAATGGACACGACAATCGCCTGACTCTCTATTTTACTATGCTTTACGGAAACTGAACGTGGCCGATTCCGCCGATCAGGGCCTCGCCCTGTTCCGCATGGCGAAATCCTGCTAGGATTGGCCCAGCAAGATTTCGCACCGTGAACATGTGGACTGAACAGGTTGGTACACCAGCAATGGATCAGCAATCCGAACCGATCGCAGAATCATCGTTCCCGGGAAACGTCCTGGTGGCTGCGTGCGGGTTCATCGTCACCGGGGCCGGATGGGGCTTATTCGGTTATCTGGAAGGGGATCTCGCCGCGACATCCAGCGCAACGGTGTTCTTTACGATGTCACTGCTGCACATCGCGACGGGCGCACTGATCTTCAACAGGCAGGCAGTTGCCGTGCCCATCGGATTGATCCTGGCGTTCACCGGATTGGGAATTGCCGCCATCCAACCTCAATACGTCCTCGTGGTCACGAATATCGTGATCGTTGCGCTGCTCATCCTGGCCCGCGGCAACGTCGCCGTCGGCCAGCGTGCTGGCTGAACACGCACGGCGCTCGTAACGCCGCAGCGTAATCCACCGCACGCATGAATGCATATCAGTGAGCGGCCGGATTCAATGATGAATCATGTGGTGAGTTCCGTCGCAGCAGGCAGGCAGTTTGCTGACGGGTTCGCTGACCATTCGACGTTTAGATCAGCCTACTACCGCGTGGAGTGGAAGGTCACCTTCATGACCCGAGTCATTGATCACATTGATCGTGCAATTATCACCTGTCTTCAGGAAGACAGCAGGAGGCCGAGCGCAGAGATCGCCCGGAAACTGGGAATCGCCGAGCGCACCGTCCGGGCCAGAATCGACCGTCTCGTTCAGGATGGCGTCGTTCACCTCGCGGCAATCGTAAACCCCCGCGCGGTGGGCTATGAGATCACCGCCGATGTCTTTCTCGAAGTGGAGCTGGGCAAGGTACAGCGCGTCGCCGATGAAGTTTCACAGGTGGACGAAGTTTGTTATGTCGGTCTTACAACCGGAGATCGCGATATCAGCCTGCAAGTCCATGCCCCGAGCATCGATGCGCTGTACGACTTTGTCTCAGAGCGCCTCAACCGGATTCCCGGGGTGCTGCGCAGCAAGACATTCGTGATTCCTCGCGTGTCCAAACAGTTGCCAGACTGGCGCTTGCCGCGTAACCTGCCGGTACACCACACGGTGGCACGGGCGGTGGCGGCAAGCAGTACCGGAACCGAGTAACGCTCGGGCACCCTGGAACTGAGCAAATCCCCGCTCCGTGACGAGGTATTCACGAAAGGGGATCAAGGCTATGCCTGCGCGCGGCGCCGAACACGAACACTTGATAGATCGGGCTGAACAACTGATGGGCGGCAGTCCGGGAGCGTTCAAGCTTCCGGCGGAACACGCCATCGTCATCGAACGCGGTATCGGCAGCAAGGTGTACGACGTTGACGGCAACGAATACATCGACTATCTGATGGGGTCGGGGCCGATGCTGATCGGTCACGCCCATCCGCAAGTGGTCGAAGCGGTTCAGCATCAGGCGGCCAGAGGCTCCACCTTCTACACACTGACGAAACAATCGATCGAACTTGCCGAACGGCTGGTGGAGGCGATTCCGTGCGCCGACTCGGTGAAGTACGTCAGCAGCGGCACTGAAGCGACGTTTCACGCCATGCGCATCGCGCGAACGTACACCGGCAAACCAAAAATCCTGAAATTCGAGGGCGGTTTCCACGGCGTCAACGATTACTCTCTGATGAGCAGTATGGCGAGCCGGCCAACCGAGTACCCCCGGCCGATTCCCGATTCGGCGGGTATTCCGGGTGAGATCGAGGCCGATGTCCTGGTTTCCCGGTGGAACGATTCAGCGCTGACCGCAGAGATACTTGCCGAGTATGGTGACCAGATCGCCGCGGTGATCTGCGAACCGCTCCAGCGAGCCCTGATCGCCGCGCCCGGATTTCTTCAGGATCTTCGAGATATGACGAGCAAACACAACGTGCTGCTGATCTTCGATGAGATCGTGACTGGATTCAGGCTGGCCTACGGTGGCGCACAAGAACGGTACGGGGTTATCCCCGATATGGCGACCTACGGAAAAGCTATGGCCGGAGGCTATCCGCTGGCGGCTGTCGCCGGCCGGCGGGAAATCATGGACGTCACCCGGCCGGAACGGCGCGGATCCTCGCCAGTCGCGCATCTTGGCGGGACAATGAACGGCAACCCGCTCGCTTCGAGCGCCGGACTGGCGACCCTGAATGTGCTGTCGGGCGACGGCGTCTACGACCAGCTCTACGACACTGCCAACAAGCTCAAGGATGGCTTGCGCGCCATCGCGGACGAGTCCGAGGAGCAGGTGCGGATCATCGGCGAAGGACCGGTCTTCCAGATCTTCTTCACTGAGACGGCGCCAAGCGACTACCCCGGCGTTCTGCAGACTGATCGCGCCAGGAGCCGTCAATTCGGCTTGAATCTGATCAAGCGCGGTTTCTATCTGAATCCGGGCGAGAAGTTCTACATCTCACTGGCGCACGATCAGGGGGATGTCGATACAACGCTTGTCGCCGCACGCGAAGCGATGATGGAGCTGTCAGGCGTCGCGAAAACAGTCGCATCGAATTGATCAACGCTCATGCGAGCGCTCAGACTCCAGCGCGAGATCGATCAGGCGTCTGAGCGCCCGCAACTGGGCAGGAGCGACGTCAGCGGCGAGATCGCCCGCGGCAACCCGCCCGAGTTGAATTCCGAGATGCTCGACCGTCTTCTGGAAATCGCCGTCGTCACGCGCGGTCACCTCGGCCAGCGCTCTGGCAAGCGCATCCGTACCTTGAGTCTCTTTTCGAGGAGTACCGGCCGGCTCGTCAACCTCTTGCCCCATGGCGCTCAGGTGATCGTGCAGACGGTCCGCGTCAAGCTCGAGGTAGCTCTCATCCTCGCGCAATCGGCGGCTGATCGTCTGCGCCTGTTTCTCGCCCAGTCCTTCGACGATCAGCTTCGCCATCGCTTCCTGCGCCTCCGGCGCAAGTCCCTGCAGCGGTCGAGTCTGTTTTTCCGACAGCTCACCGGAGCGAATCCTGTGCTGGACAGAATCGACGAGCTTCTCGGTGCTAAGCAACTGAAACAGCCGGCTCCGCCGAATTCCCACCGCCTCGGCGACGCGTTCCCATGGGGCGTCATCCATCTGTCGCTTCAGCATGCGCAGCGCCGCGGCGCGATCTACCGCATTCAAGTCTTCGCGGACAACGTTCTCCATCAGTTGATGAACCAGGCGTCGATCCTCCGGCACCTCACGCACGATAGCGGGCACGGATGTCAGTCCGGCGATTCGGGCTGCCCGCCAGCGGCGCTCGCCGTGCAGAAGAATGTACTGATCCGACGAGTCATCGTAGCGAACCGCTATCGGCTGCAGAATACCTTCCTGACTGATCGATGACGCCAGCTCCTGCAGAGCGTCCTCGTCAAATGTCTGCCGCGGCTGACCCGGATCCGGAACGATGCGTTCGATGTCGATAACTTTGGCGTCGACAAGATCACGCACCCCGGCAGCGCGCGCGGACGTATCCTCGAAAAGCGAATCGACGGTGAACTTGCGCCGGCCCTTACTCCGTCCACTACTCATGCGCCACCTCCCTGGCGACCTGTTCCTCCAGCGCTTCGGCCGCCTTGCGATAGGCATTGGACAGCGGCGAATGCGGCATATACTGAAGGATCGAGGTGTGATCCACGATCGATTCCGCGCTCTTGACCGAAAGCGGGATTGGCGGCAACAGACGAACGTCGGGAAACTGTTCCCGGAGCATCTCGATCATGTCCGAGGCCAGCCGCGAGGAATGGTGAACCTTCGTCGGAAGGAATCCGGCCACCGACAGACGCG
>SKTL01000436.1 GCA_007122555.1 Thermomicrobiaceae bacterium
AACCAACTGTAACTCATGTAAGACGAACTGCGGAACCACCAGTCGGTGCGGGAGAAAGCCGGATGCGCTCAGCCCGCGTACCCGGCCATCGATGATCGCGCTGGTATCGAGCAGCAACTGCGGGCGGGCCGGCGTCTTAGATGGCGCATTAATGTTCTGGGCAGCATCCTCACTCGCCGTGACGTTGTCGTCAGCAGAGTCGCCAGCGTTCCTGAACCCGAAAAGGTCCATGAGCTCTCGCTTTTTGGTCAGCGTCGAAAGAACGGCAACCGAACAAATTGCGATGAGCGCAACAAACGGAATGTACTGACCAAACGGGTTCGGCAACATCGCCAGCGGAAACGCGAGGAGTGTAGAGGCGAGACCTCCAACCAGCAGGCCAGACGCGATGGCCACAAGGTCGCTCGCCTCCACTCGCCTGACTTCCTGTCGTAGCCGAGAGAGAATCCCGATCGTCAGATACGGGGTCAGCAGGAACAGCAACGCGCCCACTGACGCAGCGATAATGATCGGATACCCGTAGACATCACCCCCGACTGCCTCCTCCGGGGTTAGTCTGACGCCGATTGTCCAGCCGACGTAGATCCCGGCGATCAGCCCGACATAGCGCAACACCCTGCCCCAGGCGGAGTTCGCCTGACGTGCGCGTATCTCGCGAGGGGATAATGGCCTGGAATCCGGCTCCTCAGCTGTTTGAAGCATTCTCGTCAGCACCATTCATCCAATTCAGGGCTGGGATGCAATTGACGTCTGCTCCCAATAGTACCGCATCCCGCAGCGATCAATCCCAGCTGAGGTGCGCAGTTTACAGACACGCTGGCGCGAGTTGACGGAATCTATCCAGCACCGATTCAGGCACCGCAACATTCCCGAGGTCGCGGCCTTCCCGATGATCAGGGCCGTGGTAATCACTGCCGCCGGTGGCGATAAGTCCGTGCTCGTCCGCAAGTCGGGCGAGCATGGAACGCTCCTGGCTGCCGTATGGACCGTAATAGGCCTCTATACCGGCGAGACCGGCGTCGATCAACTCCGGGAGCTGTTTCTCGTAGCGTCCCATTGTTAGCGGATGCGCTAGCACTGAGAACCCGCCGGACTGCCGGACAAGCTCCACCGCATCGGCGGCTCGCAACGGCTTGCGGGGCACAAACGCGGGGCGGTTGGTGCCGAGCCACCGATCGAACGCCTCGTCAATTGACGCGACCTCGCCGGCCTCCATAAGCACGCGGCCGATATGCGCCCGGCTGATGGCTCCCCCGTCAGCGTTGTCCTCGACACGATCGAGTGTTATGTCAACTCCGGCTGCGCGGAGCTTCTCGACGATCCGCTCAACTCGTGCATCCCGATCGCGACGAAACTCATCCAGCGCATGTTGCAGGGGGCCGCTCGTGGCATCAATGCAGTATCCAAGCAGGTGGAAATCTCCGCCGAACGTCGAGGTTGCACTCAGTTCGACGGCAGGAATCACAGTGAGATGCGGCCACTGCCCTGATTCGCGAATCGCCTCGGGCAATCCGTTCGTTGTGTCGTGATCGGCAATACCGAGATAGTGGAGTCCGCGTTCGGCAGCCGCCCGCACCAGCGCTTCGGGGCTGAGCGTCCCGTCAGATGCGGTGGTGTGCGTATGCAGATCGATACGATTGATTGAATCTGATGAACCCATTGCTGCTACCTGACATAGAGAAAAGCTCGACGTGCCCGTGAGCACAAAAAAACGCGCGCGAATCAGAGATCCGCACGCGTCTCGTGATCGTGAAACAATCTTACCGCGGTTCGACAATCAACCGGATTGCGGTCCGATCCTCATTATCAATGGTGACGTCGATAAACGCCGGAAGACAAACTGAATCGATTCCCGTTTCTTCCAGGTAATCACGGGCTATCGCGACAGCCTTGACGGCCTGATTGGTGGCGCCAGCGCCAATTGCCTGAACCTCGGCGCGCCCCGATTCCCGCACGACTCCAGCAATCGCGCCAGCGACGGCGCTCGGGCGAGATCGAGCGGATACCTTGAGAACCTCACCATGCTCGCTCTGCGCCGCTGCGGGCGCTTCGGCCGCCTCGGGTACTGCCTCTACTTCGGTCACTTCCTCAACCTGCGTCGCAACCTGCTCGGTCGCCACAGCCGACGCGGCATCGGTCGCACCATCCTGAAACTCGGCAACAGAATCGTCGACGCTGGAGTAACCGTCTTCTTCGGGAGGGAACTTCGAGTCTGGTTCGATCTTGATGTCGCGCAGATCGAGCTTGCTGAAGAACCGGTCCATCCTGCTCCTCCATACCTGGGCGGCGAGTGCCGCACTGTAAACCTGAATGTTCCGCCACGTATGTTTTTGTTGGATCCAGACACTCCCCAGGCTGGACCTCAACCACACGCTTCACCTGCCGGGAGGGAATCAGCGATTGTCGCGAATCGTGATAACAGGACGAGAAACCGGCGAACGCCGGTAGATACCCCAATCCCTTCGCCTCCCCGAGCCAGTTCCGCCGGCCTGTGGCTCCGGCATGCTGGCGCCAAAGAGTTACCACACCGGTGCATACACGTCAACATTTTCGCCTGAGCGCGCAACGTTTCTCGCCAATATGCACCGGTGATTCAGTTGCACACGAAAACACCGGTCCGGATCATACGATCCGGAACCGGCGCCTGTTCGTTCATTAGCGATGGTCACCGTCAGCGAGCATATTCGATCGCGCGCGTCTCTCGAATAACAGTGACCTTGATCTGGCCCGGAAACTCCAGGCTCTCCTGGATCTTCTTGACCACATCGCGCGCCAGCCGAGTCGCCGCAAGGTCATCTACGCTATCCGGCGCAACCAGGATGCGAACTTCCCGGCCCGCCTGGATTGCGTAGGCCTTTTCAACGCCGGAGAAGGAGCTAGCGACCCCTTCCAGCGCTTCCAGTCGCTTGATGTACTGCTCGACCATCTCGCGTCGGGCGCCGGGCCGAGCACCGCTGATCGCGTCAGCCGTCGCCACGATGAACGCTTCGACAGTCCGAGGTTCTTCTTCAAAGTGATGCGCGGCAATGGCGTGGACAATCTTGGCAGATCGTCCCAGCCGTCGAGCGATATCCGCCCCGATCAGGGCGTGCGGGCCCTCGACCTCATGGTCGACAGCCTTGCCGATATCGTGCAGCAATGCCGCCGTCTTGCAGACGTTGACATCCGCTTGCAACTCGGCCGCGAGCGCACCGGCGATCAACGAGACTTCCAGTGAGTGATGCAGAACGTTCTGTCCGTAGCTCGTCCGGTACTTCAGCCGTCCAAGCAGCTTGACCAGATCAGGATGCAAGCCCTGAACATTCGCTTCGTAGGCGACCTTCTCGCCTTCTTCTCGAATGATCTGTTCAACCTCTGAACGGGTCTTGTTGACGACCTCTTCAATACGCGCTGGGTGAATGCGGCCGTCCTGGAGAAGTTTGCTCAGCGTGCGCCGTCCGATTTCCCGGCGTACCGGATCGAACGACGAGAGGGTAACCGCTTCCGGGGTGTCATCGACGATCAGATCTACCCCGGTCGCCTGTTCGAGCGCCCGGATATTCCGGCCTTCACGGCCGATGATCCGACCCTTCATGTCATCACTTGGGAGCGGCACAACCGAGACCGTTGTCTCGGCCACGTAGTCCGGAGCAACCCGCTGGATCGTCGTCGCCAGTATCTCGCGGGCCTTCCGGTTCGCTTCAGCTTTCGTTTCCTGCTCCATCTCACGAACCCGACGGTTCATGATTTCACGGACTTCGATTTCTCCCTGTTCAAGCACCAGGGATCGTGCTTCGTCCATCGTCAACTGCGCAACTCGCTCGATCTCCTGCTGTCGCTGATCCAGCAGTTCATCGACCTTCGCGCGAGCCTGTTCAGTTTCCCGCTCGCGGTGCTGCAGCTTGCGTTCTCGCTTTTCGAACCCTTCGAGCCGGCGGTCAATCTGCTCTTCCTTGCCTTGCAGCCGCCGTTCGAGGCGATCGATGTCCTTGCGGCGCTCCTGCTGTTCACGATCCATCTCATTGCGGAGCTGGATCGCTTCGTCCTTCGCTTCGAGTACCATCTCTCGCTGCCTGGCTTTGGCGTCTTCCACGATCCGATCGGCCTCCTGCTGTGCGCGATGCACAGCGGACGACGCCCGAGCGGTCATATAGAAGTACGTTCCGCCAGCGGCAAGAGCGCCTACTACGAGCGAAGCGACAATGGAGAGAAATAGCTCCATATCTTACGCTCCTCGTCTCTTACACACTATCAGTTGTTAATGTTCGCAGGGAACTGGGTCGGATCCTGTTGTGGCATTCGTGTCGCGCGTGCCAGCAGTCCGATCACGACCTGGATCCATTCGAATCATAGTGGCGGGCTTCACAGAATGTCAAGAACCGCTGGACGGCAACCTGTCATGCGTGGATGATTAGACTTCGATATTGCCGGTCGCCTTACACCATCCGCCATCACCGGAAATGGACTTGAACCTCATGCCCCTTTCACGAACGCAGCAGATCAAGCAGTTGCTCAGCGAGATCAACCGCCACGGTGTTCGCAACCGGCGAGTTCTCTCCGCGATCGCCACGGTTCCGCGCGACGAATTCGTGCGGGAAACGTCGCTTCACCAGGCCTGGGAAAACCGGGCGCTACCCATCGACGAAGGTCAAACGATCTCACAACCGTTGATTGTCGGGTTGATGTCCCAGGCACTGGAGCTTTCGGGCGATGAACGCGTTCTGGAAATCGGCACTGGCTCGGGATATCAGGCGGCGATCCTCGCCGAGCTTGCGGCCGAGGTGGTCACCATCGAGCGGTACCCGCAACTGGCGGACAGCGCCCGCCAGCGACTGTCGCGGCTCGGCTACGACAACGTCCGCGTTGTTGTCGGCGATGGAACCCTCGGCTGGCCCGATGACGCTCCGTATGACGGGATCCTCGTCACCGCAGCCGCTCCGCACCTGCCGCGTCCCCTCGAAGAGCAATTGTCTTCGAAGCCGGGATCCCGGGTCGTCATTCCGATCGGTCGGACCGATGATCAGGATCTCATCGTATACGAACGCACCGAATCCGGACTCCACGAGATCAACCTCGGCCCGGTTCGCTTTGTTCCGCTAATCGGCAAAGAAGGCTGGCAGGAGTAGATACAATTGCGACTAACGATCCGCTAGTAGAGGTCCACCGAACCTTCGCGCCGCATGAGGAAGTCAACCGTTCGGACGGCGAGATAGCCGGCGAATGGCAAGATCAGGGCGAAGCC
>SKTL01000492.1 GCA_007122555.1 Thermomicrobiaceae bacterium
ATACCCATTCAGGATGTCATCGATCGCCGAGTCGCCGTTGCCGTGGATAGCGATCTGGCGCCCCATTGTGTGGAAGCGCATGATCTCACTGGCGAGGAATTCAGGATCGTGTATCTTCACGCCGTACTCATCGGGCGCATCGAAATACGGCTGCGTCAGCGATGCGGTGTATGCCTGAATCGCGCCATCCTGAAACATCTTGACTGGACCGGCGATCAGTCTGCCGGATGGCAAGCCGAGCGATGGCCCCAGGTCGCCGGCCTCTCCCTCGAGCTCTGCGTCATAGAGTTCGGGGGCGACCATGAGGTATGCCCGGATCGGGAGTTCGCCATCGGCGATCGCTCCCGCATATGCCCGCACCTCATCATACGAGCCGATGCGAGCGTCGTGGACCGCGGTAATCCCCTTCGGCAGATAATGGTCCCGAGCCAGGTTGAGTGCGTTTCGCAGCTCGGGCACGCCATTCTTCGGCAGATGGTCGCTAACGAGAGACATCGCCGGGCTTTCCAGAAACACCCCGGTCGGCTCGCCGTGTTCATCACGGTAGATGTCGCCGCCGGGCGCATCAGGCGTATTCTTGTTGACACCGGCTCGTTCCAGCGCCCGGGAGTTGGCCACGAGGCCGTGATAGGAGACGTGGAATATCACGGCGGGATGATCCGGCGCCGCAGCGTCGAGATCATATCGGGTCGGGTGACGGTTCTCGGCAAGCAGTGTCTGATCGTAGCCGCGACCGATCACCCACTCACCGGCCGGGGTCTGCGCGGCCCGCTCGGCAAGCAATCGCTGCATCTCGGGAATCGAATCGCAGACATCCCCGCGCAGATTGACGTGAATAAAGCCGGCTCCGGCCATCTGAAAGTGGTTGTGACTCTCAATGAACCCCGGCAGCAGTGTTGACCCCGCAAGATCGACAGTCTCGCAATCAGGCCCGGCCTGTTCCCGAATATCGCGTTGACGTCCAACCGCGGCAACGCTTCCGTTCTGAACAAGTACGGCTTCGGCGACCGGATTCAGCGGATCGAGTGTCCGCACCAGTCCATTCGCGAAGATCGTTGACGTTCTCGACATGAGTGTTTCCGTTCCAGTTAATCAGATCCCGCAGCTTCTGCCAGCAGTGTAATACGAAACGAACGTTCTCAGGAGTGCGCTACTCAGATTGGAGATACTGGGCCGTTTCCTGTGTGAAGATCTGATCACATCTCGCCGTGCAAACACCCCGAAGAACGCGAGCAGATGATACTATTATCCTGTCTGAAGCTATCGAAACGCCGCCGGTGGATGCACGCACCGCGCTCGACAGAAAGCCGGATCTCACGGCCGCAATGTCACATCGAACCAATTGAACGACGCGAACGATCAACGTGAACCGGGAGTCATAGACGCCGGACGCGACCGCCTGAACCAGCCCGGTAGTACGAGTCGGACATGATGCCAGTGAACAGAACACCTGTTGGAATAGTTCAACGAATCTTCAGGACCGCGGGAATCTTCTTCATCCTGCTGGGCCTTCTGAGTATGACCATGCCCGCCTTCGCCCAAGAATCGGCAGGCGATGTGCGCGTCATTGAAGTGCAAGGCACGATCGACCTCGGCCTTGCCCCGTTCATCGAGCGGGCGATTAGCGAGGCCGAAGAGGACGCAGCCTCGGCGCTCGTTCTTGATATCAACACGCCCGGCGGCCGGCTGGATGCAACCTTCAAGATCCGCGATGCGCTGCTCGGCGCGGACGTCCCGACTATTGCGTTCATTAATGGGGATGCGTTCTCGGCGGGAGCGCTTATCTCGCTGGCGGCGGAATCGATCTACATGACGCCGGGTTCGACTATCGGCGCCGCAACGCCGGTGACCGGAACCGGCGAAGCCGCTGATGAGAAGAACGTCTCGGCCGTTCGATCGACCTTCCGATCCACCGCCGAAGCCAGGGGACGCGATCCGGAGATCGCCCAGGGCATGGTTGATCCCAGAGTGGAGATCGAGGGACTGGTTGATGATGAAACGCTGATTGCGATGACCTCGTCCGAGGCCCTCGAGTGGGGTATTAGCGACGGAACAGTCGATAATCTGGAAGCAATGCTAGCCGAGATCGGACTGGAAGGCGCCACCGTTTCCCAGATCGAACAGAACTGGGCGGAGACATTCGTCCGGATCATTACCGAGCCGGTTATCGCCTCGTTGCTCTTCTCGATCGGATCGTTGTTGATCATCGTCGATATCTTCTCCGGAGACTTGAGCCCATTGAGCGGTATCGGAGCCGGCGGGCTCGCGCTCTTCTTCTGGGGGCACTTCATCGCCGGACTGGCGGGATGGGAGGGCATTCTTCTCGTTCTTCTTGGTTTAGCCCTGATCGCTATTGAGCTGTTCATTATTCCGGGTTTCGGCATCTTCGGGATTCTGGGGATCGCTTCACTGGCCGGTGGACTGTTCATCTCGGTTATCGGCGATGTGACTGTCGAATCAGACCTTCGTCGAGCCGCGTACACTGCATCTGGCGCGGTCGTGATGGTGCTGTTCGGGATCGTGATGTTACTCGTTTTCCTTCCCTCGATGGGGAGGTTCCGCGGCCTGGTGCTGCAAACCACCCTTGGCAGGGACGACCCGCCACCGCCGGAGCCCGGTTACCGGAAGTGGTTCAAGCGCGGTGAAGGAGATGACCCGGAAGCCGTTGCGCGCGGATCCCAGGAAGAACACGTTTCGCTGGTTGGGAAACAGGGACGCGCCCTGTCCGACCTTCGCCCGGGCGGGTTTGCCCGGATCGACGGCCACCGGGTGGATGTCGTCACGCAGGGCGACTACATTACCCGAGGAGACCTGGTGGAAATCGTCGCCGACGACCACTATCGTCGGGTCGTTGCGCTCGTTCAACGAGATGAGCCAGAAGCGGCGGACGAGGACATAGAGGACGAGGAATGAGAGAATCCGGTATCAATCGGACGAGAGAACACCTGAGACGAACGCTTGAAGGGAGCGTCGAATGGATGAATTAGTAGGTATTGGCGTCGTAGCCGCCGCCGGTATCGCGATCGCGATTATCGGTCTGTTTCTGTATTTCGTGCCGATCGGACTCTGGATCACCGCGATTTTCTCCGGTGTCCGGGTCGGGCTGGGAGCGCTCATCGGGATGCGGCTCCGGAAGATCAATCCGGGGGACATTATCCGGCCGTTGATTAACGCAACGAAGGCGGGTCTGGAGCTGGACATCGGGCAGATGGAAGCTCACTACCTGGCTGGCGGTAACGTCGGCCGCGTGGTGGCCGCCCTGATTTCCGCGGACCGCGCAAACATCGACCTCACCTGGCGCCGGGCGACCGCCATCGACCTTGCCGGTCGTGACGTGCTCGAAGCAGTGCAGGTCAGTGTTAACCCGAAGGTGATCAACACCCCGCGCATCGCCGCCGTCGCCAAAGACGGTATTCAGGTGATGGCGGTTGCCCGTGTGACGGTTCGCGCCAATATCGACCGCCTCGTCGGCGGCGCCGGTGAAGAAACGATTATCGCTCGTGTCGGTGAGGGCACGGTTTCCTCGATCGGTTCCGCCACCGACCATAAGGAAGTGCTGGAGAGCCCGGACGCTATCTCGCGGCTCGTGCTCCAGCGTGGTCTGGACGCCGGGACGGCATTCGAGATCCTTTCAATTGACATTGCCGACGTCGACATCGGTCGAAACATCGGCGCCGAGCTCCAGACAGACCAGGCCGAGGCCAACAAGCGAATCGCCCAGGCAAACGCCGAGGAGCGCCGCGCGATGGCAGTCGCTCGTGAGCAGGAGATGCGTGCTCGCGTGGTTGAGGCCGAGGCACAGATTCCTATGGCGATGGCGGAAGCATTCCGCAGTGGCAATCTCGGGATCATGGACTACTACCGAATGCAGAACGTCGAGGCCGACACCAAGATGCGGCAATCGCTGGCGGATGACGACGAACAGCGCGGAGAGATCCAGTAACCACGTTCGCGCAGAATTGTGAGCGATCCGTATGGATAAGATCTTCAGTGAGATCAAGAAGGCGATCGAAGAAGAGATGCGCAACGCCGAGAGCGGCCCGCCCCCGGGGGGCGGCCGCTCCCAGGCAGGCGGTGGGCGCCGAGCCCAGGAGTACGCAGACTGGCTCAAGGAAGAACAGGACCGCCTGCGCGGAGGCGGCAGCCAGCCGGCAAGCCGGCCCGAGCCGCTTGAAGATGTGAAGATGGAGGCGCCGGCCCAGCCTCAGCCACGTTCGCGTGAACCTCGATCCCGTGAGCCTCGTTCGCGCGAGCCGCGGAGTGATCAGCCGCGAAGTAGATCTGGTCAGGGGCAGCGTCAGCAGGCAAAAGGCAGCAGACGGCAGCAACAGGAGAATCGAACACAGCAACAGCCTGCTGAACCGGCTCAGCCGAAACCGCGACCGCAAACGCAGCATCAACGCTCGCAGGCAGCCCACGCTCGACAAACCTCCGGCGCCTATGAGCTGCGAACCGCGGGACAGATGGGCAGGCAGATCGAGCGATTGCTCCGGTCTCGAAACGGACTGCGTCAGGCGTTTCTGCTTCGGGAGATTGTTAGCAAGCCCGTCTCGCTCCGCAACAAGGACGAACACCTGATCACCTGAGCCACAGAGCACATCAGATAATTCTCGCGGGGAGACAGTTCAGTTGTCTCCCCGTTTTGCGTTTCGTGGTTGACCAGCGCCGTATTCGGTACGATTCAGGGTATAGGGGCAGGAACGAGCAGGTATGTGCTGGAACGGGGTTCTCACTCAGTGTGGTTGATCATTCCGCTTATCTATTTTCTTGGCTGGTGGCAGACCGGCAGCTTTCGCCAGGCGTTTAATGGGACTGTCGCCTGGATCATCGCCTACGCAATCGTCGCGGGTACGCTGCTCCTGCTGGATGTCGGCGGCCTTTCCGGCATGACCGCAACACCGGACAGCCCGGCAGCGGGAATCGCGATCCTCGGCGGATTCATCGGCATGTGGATCAGTAACTACCTGTGGCGGAGACGAGGCGGCGACCCGCCGCGGAAGTACGGAAAATGGGAACGCTCCGCACGGGCGATGCTCGGCATGGACAAGAAGAAGAAAAAGAAGAAGCCTGCCAGACAGCAGCCTCTTCCCCCGCAGCAGCAGGCGCCGCCGCCAGCCCAGCAGCCAATTCCGCCGCCCCAGCAACAGCCGGTCGCCGCGGCGCCGGTCGATGCGCAATATCGCCCTGCCCAAGGGCCGCCGCCAG
>SKTL01000261.1 GCA_007122555.1 Thermomicrobiaceae bacterium
ATGTCAATCCAAGTGGCAGCCGCCGATCGCCCGGTTCGTCAACAGCGGGACCGATCCGGACGCCCGGCTCGGCATCCTGCTCAACACCATGCATCAATCGTACTGTCCGCACTGCAAGCTCAAGCAGTACATCGACACCACGTTCGAGTACTACGACCCGGATCAGAACATCGTCGTGCAGGTGCGGCCGGAGTGGGAGTACAAGGCCGGCGGCGGCGAGAAGTATTACCTGAAACGATTTGAAGACCTCATCATGAAGTACAGCAAGACCGACGTCCGGGTGGATGTGGTCTTCGGGATGAAGCAACTGATCGACCAGTACCTCGGAGGGGATGCGGCGGTGGCTGCCGCGCAGGAAGAGTGGAATTCCCGGCGGGAAGCAGCGAAAAAACGGCATGAGGAACGCACCCTCGCCACAGAAGCGTTTGAACCTGAAGCGCCGGACGGCACCGACGAGAGCGATACCGGCACACCTGGCTGAGACAACCGGCGTGCGACATCTGTCCGAACCCGAATTGGAGCAATTAGATGAGTGACAAACTGCCCGCCCTGCAAACGAGAGCCGACGATAGCCGGATCGCTCGCCAGGGACCGTCTGGCCGGTTGTCCGCATTCGGCGAATGGGTTGCGTCGCCGCTCGGCCGCGCCGTTGCGCAGGTATTGCCGGATATCATCCGGATGGCGAACCGACCGAAGGCGTCCGAATCACGCCCGCTGTTCTCGCAGATCCTGCCGTCGTCCGACGGAGCGAGCGGCATCACGTTGTCCGAGGTTGAAGTTGATGTCGACGTGCCGTTCATCCACCGGGTGACGATACGGAGCGCAAGCTCCTGGTCGGTTGCCCCGGATATCATTCTGGCCGAGCAGCGGAACAAGCGTCGCGGGCGCTGGAAGCTCCGTGCGCTGGCGGCCGGAGCGCTGGGGGTCGCCGGGGTGGTTCTGGCGCGCCGGATCGGCATGCCTTTGCCAGCGCGTTTGAACCCCGCCGCGAGTCTGCCCTTCCTCTCGACGCCGGCGCCATCAATCGGCTCCACAGTGAAGAACCCCGGAACGGCCGAGTAGCCATTCCGGGGTCGACATCTTCGTTCGATTCGAGCGGACGAAGCCGGCCAGGTGAAGATTAGGCTTCCTCTGACTCGTCCTCGCCGGCGCCTTCCTCGTCCTCGCCAACGAGTTCCGGCTCGGCGCCTTCCTCGACTTCGCCCTCTTCTTCCGGCTCTTCCTCTTCCTCGCGGATCGGGTCAAGCTTGACGATGAGGTCATCGTCCCCGCTCGTCAGCTCAACGCCGTCTGGCAACGGAAGGTCACCTGAAGAAATCTGGTCACCGATCTCCTTCAGACCGGAAATGTCGGCCAGAATCTCGTTCGGGATCATATCCGGCAGAGCGCTCACGGTGACTTCGAAGATACCGAGCGTAATCTCGGCCTCAACGGTGTCATCCAGCTCGCCGACCGTATGAACCGGAACGTTCGCTTCAACTGGCAAGCGCATATTCGGCGCGAAGAAGTCAATATGCAGGATATCGCGTCGAACCGGATGCACCTGCACCTCGCGAACGAAGACCGGCAGGCTCTTGCTCTTGCCGACTTTCAGGTCGATCAGGCTGGTGTAGCCGACATCCCTGAATGTGAACTCAAAATCACGGGCATCGACCTGCACGGAGTCAGCGCCCTCGACCATCGGTCCGTAGACAACAGCCGGAAGGGTGCCTTCCCGGCGGAGTTTCTTGACTTTCTTGCCAAGCACTGTCCGTGGCTCGGCATCAAGCTTTGCGTGTTCGACCATTGAAAAATACCCTCACCCTCAGGTGGTCCGTCATCCTCCCGGGTTCAATCTCGCGCCCGTCGGAGTACTCCGGAATCGACGAAGCGGTCCATTTCCGCTCCGAATCACGTGCGCCATGTCGGCGCCGGCAACCAGGATTGGCTGCACAACCAGAGAGCCTAGCATTCCCTGGACTGACACGCAACATAATCCGCGCCAGAAGATCTTCCCGGAGTTCGCCACACCGGCTACTCTTTTTCCTGAAGCAACGCTAGCTTGGATCGCAATGCACATATCAGCACGTTCATGTGCGCACGCGTTCATTCTGGACGGTTCGCCAATTGAACGACTCAAGGGAAATGAGAGAATGCGCCTGTTCACCGTCCTGTTTGCGCTTCTGCTTTTCGTCGCGGCGGTGGAATAAGAGCAGCCAGAAACACCTCGCACCGGACTCCCGGCCGGGCGATCGGGTCTCCGGCGGATGAATTGTGCTGCCAGCGCCCGAGGATGATCCTCTCTTGAAGACAAACAGGCCGATCTGGCGTCGGAACCTCGGAAATGGCAGCATCCGGAGAGGCGCTATATACTTCGCACGCTGAAAAGCTTTCCGAATACTGGCGACGGCAAAGTCCGGGCGGTGCGTGGCGCCGCCCAAGCGAGAAACCGAGGTGCTGATGCGGCGGTTGAGCTTCCTTTTGATCCTGTTACTCGTGCTGGCGGCGTGCACCAGCGCCGACGACGATACCAACGATGTCGATTCGCCAACTCCCTCCCCCACGGAAGTTGTGGACGAGTCGCCGCCGGATCCGACTCCGACTCCAGAGCCAACGCCAACGGCGACCCCTGAGCCCGAAGATGATGCGGCGTGGGCCGAGCTGGACGCATTCGTCGATCAGGTCGTCCAGAACGTTGTCGAGCTCAGGGGGCTGGAGTTGCTGGAAGAGCTTCAGTTTGCGCTAATGACTCGCGAGGAACTGACCGAGATGCTCGAGGAAGAGATCGAGTTCGATCAGTCCGATGTCGATCTCTACTGGATTTTCCGGCTGTTCGATGATCGTGATCTCGACCTCGAACGGCTGATGATTGATGTTCAGGCGGCGGACATTTACGGCTTCTACGACACTGAGAGCAAGGAAACCTATCTCATCGCCGAGGATCCGGAACTCAACGCGATGGAAGAAGTCTTCCTGGCGCATGAGATCACCCACGCGCTGCAGGATCAGCACTTTGACCTGGGACGACTTGACGACGAATCCAGCGATTATGACCGTTTTAACGCGTTGCTCGCGATGGTCGAAGGCGATGCCGTCCTCACTCAGGAGCTCTATGCGCAGGAGTACCTCGATGACGAACGGCGCATGGAGTACATGCGGGAAGCGATGGCCGCGGTCCAGGATGAAGCCGCGAACGCAGCGCTCGACGCGCTTCCTGCGTATCTGATCGAAAGCCTGTCGTTCCCGTATGTCGCCGGTCCAATGTTCATGGTGCAGGTGTTTGACGGCGAGCTCAACTCACTGGACGAGCATCTGCAGAACCCGCCGGCCTCCACGCAGCAGGTCATGAATCCGGCGGCCTATCTCCGTGGTGATATCGCCGATCCGGTCGAGGTCGAAATCCCCGACATACTCGATCGCCTTGGAGATGGCTGGTCGCTTTATGACAAGGGAACGATCGGCGTCTTCGATCTGACGATCATGTTCGAGGAAAACGGTGTTCCAGATCCGGACGACGTGCTCGAGTGGTGGAACGGATCAACCTTCGCCATGTATGAGGACGGTGAGGACGTCGTCGGCATCATCGCAAGCGTCTGGGCAGACGAAGCCAGGGCGGCCGACTTCGAAGCGATGCTCGTCGAGACGATGGCCGATTACAGTCAGGAAGACGGCATCTGGATGGGCGACGGCCGGTTTCACACGATCATCGTCGATGGCGCGAACGTTACGTTGAAATCCGCCTCCAGCGAAGAGGCGTTGCTCAACGCGGCACAGCTGAACTAGCCCGCTCGATTCCGCAAGCAATGCAGGGTGCGAACGCGCTCCGGCAAGGAAAGATCGTCCTTGTCGGGGTTCCGCCGTTCATTCTGCTAACGCATTATCCACCGCCGAATGACGCCAGAAGGAGTTCCCGCCATGTCTGACCAGCCGAAACCCGGCAGCCGGATCGCCCACGCTGGCGAAGAGGCGATCGAATCACTTACCGAGCCGCTCGTTGCGCCCATTTACCAGACAACGGTCTACTCGTACCCGGACATCGCCGCGGTGGATGATGTCTACGAGCGCCGAGAGCCGGGCTACATCTACAGCCGCTATGGGATGCCGAACCATCGGCTGCTCGAATCGGTCCTGGCCGACCTGGAAGGCATGGACACCGGCGTCGCGACCGCCACCGGGATGAGCGCCATCACCTCGGTGATCTTCGGCTTACTCTCGGCCGGCGACCGGATCGTCGCCAGTAATCAGGTCTACGGCGGAACCCGGAACCTGCTCGATCAGGACGTGCAGCGACTCGGCATCGAGGTGAGCTACGTCGATGCACTCGACCTTGAAGCGGTCAGGGCCGCCCTCGACCGGCCAGCGAGCATGCTTTATGTGGAGGGGATCACCAACCCGACCATCAATGTGCTCGATCTCACGGCGCTGTCGAACCTGGCGCGCGAGTGCGGAGCACCCTTCGTGGTCGACAGCACGTTTGCAACCCCGATTCATTGCAGCCCGGCCCAGCACGGCGCCGACATCGTCATTCATTCAACAACCAAGTTCATTGGCGGGCACAACGATGTCGCCGGCGGGATCGTCCTCGGCTCCGAGCAACTCATTGACCCGATCCGACAACTGGCCATCCGGTTCGGCGGTGTTGGGGGACCGTTCGACGCCTGGTTGGTCCTGCGCGGAATGAAAACGCTGGCGCTGCGGATGCGCCAGAGCAGCGCCAACGCAATGGCGCTGGCCGGCGCAATTCAGGCGCACCGGGCCGTCGACCGGGTTCGCTATCCCGGCCTCAGCAATCATCCCCAGCACGCGACCGCCCGTCGGCTCCTGCGGGACGGGTTCGGCAGCATGCTATCGATTGACCTACACGGCGGCCGGCAGGCTGTCGAAACCGTTGTCCGGCGACTAGAGATGATCAAGTTCGCTGAAACACTCGGGGGGTTAGGGACGACGGTCGTCCATCCGGCAACGACATCGCACCGATCGGTTGAGCCGGAGGTCAGGGAAGATCTCGGCATCGGCGATGGCCTGCTGCGCTTCTCGATCGGAATCGAAGAGCCGGAAGACCTTATCGAAGAGGTGACGACCGCGCTGGATGCCGTTCGGCGCCAGTGAGATGAATTCTCAGGCCCGTGTCTAACGCTGGAACCAGGAGCGTAGCCGCCTGCCGACCGTGCCTCCGTTTGACCCGCTATCGGTGGAGCGAAGCAGTTCGAGCCGGAGCTGG
>SKTL01000104.1 GCA_007122555.1 Thermomicrobiaceae bacterium
CCCGGATGTCGCCGTTGACCCGGGGGATAATCCCTTCGCGTCCGCCCATGATGTAGATCTGATTCGGACGGGCGGAGAAGCCCGACTTGTAGCCGCGCTCCTTGAAGAAGTCCACCGCTCCAGCGAGCGTTTCGTTCGCGGAAAGGCGCGAAACGGCCTTGCGCTGGAACGCCGTCCGCTCCATCTCCTGGGTCATCTGTTTTCGGCGCTCAGCTGGACTCGCCTGTTGCTCGTCCCGTGTCACTGGGTAATCCGCTTTCCTGTTCGGGCGTTCGAATGACAGCTGAGGGAGAGCGCCCTGGCCCTCCCTGTAACTGCTCCAATTATAAGGCAGTGGCGCGTAGTTACGCGCATGCAATCGGCGGCGCCGTTGAATACCGCTAGAACTGATAAGCGCTCCCCGGCGCGATGACTTCGCAGGTTGCGCTGGTCTCGCGTTCTACGTTGCGTTTGAATTCCTCGGCGTCCTGCTGAATGGGAGGGAAGGTGTTGTAGTGACAGGGAATGACGACGTCGGGATCAATGAACTTGACCGCCCGAACTGCGTCGTCGGGACCCATCGTGAAGTGATCGCCAATCGGCAGGATGGCGACGTCAATTCCTTCCTCGCCGATAAGCTTCATGTCGCTGAACAGGCTGGTATCACCGGCGAAGTACACCGTCTTACCGCCGAATCTGACGACGAGGCCCGCTGGGACCCCGGGAGCAACCACGCCGTCGGGTGTCGTGAAAGATGAGGAATGCCAGGCCTGAACCAGCTTGACGGTCCCTCCTTCAAACGTCACCGTTCCCCCGTGGTTCGCCCCGATGGCGTTGATGCCCTGTTGTTCCAGATGATCGGCAAGTTCGACAACGGATATCGTTGTAGCTCCGGTTCGGCTGCTGATCGCGACGGTATCGCCGACATGGTCGTTATGGGCGTGCGTCAACAGAATCGTCGACGGTGAGAAGTGTTCAGGTGAGTGCCGGGCGACGGGATTTCCCGTAATGAATGGATCAATCAATACCTGGATGCCCTCGGCTTCGAGCGCAAACGCGGAGTGTCCGATATAGGTCAGTGATCCCATCTGTCAGGTCCTTTCACTGATCGACGAGAAGTTCACAGCAGACCGCCGGCGCGGCGGCGGTCTGTTGCCCGGCGGTATGAGTATTGCCGGGAATCATAATCGGTGGTCGCGCAGACGCGCCACTGGTGTACCATCGAACGAACGGTTGATAGACCGCGATTCACGAGGCTCCCGTTGAACGGACGGCTAACATCGAAAGGAGACAGTATGGGTTTTGCGCTGTCGAATGATCTGCAACTGACGAGCCCGGCATTCGAGCATCATGGAAAGATCCCGTCGAAACACACCGGAGAGGGAGAAGACGTCTCGCCGGCGCTGTCCTGGACCGGCGCGCCGGATGGAACAAAATCGCTGGCGATCATCTGCCATGATCCGGATGCTCCGCTGGTGAAACCGGGGACATACGGGTTTTCCCACTGGGTGCTCTATAACCTGCCTGCGTCAACGAAGAGTCTGGACGAAGGGACGACCGAAGGCGTCGCGGGCGCGACTGACTTCGGCAAGGTCGGATACGGGGGGCCGATGCCGCCGGAAGGTCATGGACGGCATCATTACTATTTCTGGGTGCTCGCGCTGGATCGTGATCCGGACCTCGAACCCGGCCTGACCCTCGAACAGTTTCTCCAGAAGGTTGAACCCAACGTGATCGGCATGAACCGGCTGATTGGGACCTACAAGCGAGGGTAGAGTTTCCGGCACTTCTTGAGGAAGGCGGGCCGGTCACGACACCACGAGGCGCAGTGACCGGCCTGACTGTTTGCCGCGGATTTATCCGGAGGTTCGCTGATAGACGATCTCGCCGTTCATGACTGTGGCGTCAACTTTCACGCTTCCCATTTCCGGGGGTTCAACGCCGCGGAGATCGGTCTCCAGGACAACGACATCTCCAACTTTGCCTGGCTCCAGCGTTCCCTTCAGGTGTTCCTCGAACGAGGCATAGGCGCCGGCCCAGGTATAAGCGTGAACGGCCTCTTCTAGCGTGATCTTCTCCTCGGCGTAAAGCTCGTCGCCCTCCTCCGAGAGCCTGGTCATCATCGTCTTGATGCCGATCATTGCGCTGGTTGACACGACCGGCGCGTCCGTGCTCGCCGCGGCGACGATGCCCCGGTTGAGGAACTCCCGCATGGCGTAGGCGTAGCGTATTCGGTCCATTCCCAGGTTGGCGACGTACGCCTTCTGAAACGAGTGAAGAAACGTCGTCCCGGGAATCGGGATAGCGCCGATCTTCTGGATTCGATCGAGCAGATCCGGTCTCAGGATGCTCGAATGCTCGATGCGGTGGCGATGATCAGCGCGCGGAGCCTGCTCCAGCGCCTCCTCGAACGCGCTGAGCAAAAGATTGATCGCGGCGTCGCCGATAGCATGCGCGCAGCACTGGAAGCCGGCGAGGTGCGCCTCGATCAACTTCTCCTTCATCAACTGGGGGTCCTGCATCCAGAGACCGAGGTTGTCGTCTTCGCCTTCGTAGGGTTGCGACATTCGCGCCGTTCGTCCGCCGATACTGCCGTCCAGGAAGATCTTTGCGGGACCGATCCGGAGCATGTCGTCGCCGAAACCTGTTCGAAGACCGAGATCGAGGAGCTGGTCGAGTCGCTCGTCGATCATCATCATGAGATAGCTTCGGAGCGGAAGTCTTCCCTCGTTCAGGAGCGAGGTGTACGCCGTCATCTCGTCGGCGGATCGGATGCCGGCCTCAGCGGCGCTGGTTACGCCCTGTGAGTAATATTCCTGTCCCGCGAGCAGGAGAGCTTCGCGGATTTCCTCGACAGTTGGTTCCGGAACGGCGCGCCGAGCCATCTTGTTGGCTTCTTCTCGCAGCACGCCGGTTGGCCGGCCGTTGGCGTCGCGGTCGATCGTGCCGCCCTCCGGATCCGGGGTGCTCGCGTCGATTCCGGCCGCCTCGAGCGCCTTGCTGTTGGCGACGCTCACATGGCCGCAGGCCCGGACGATCAGGACCGGATTATTCGGAGAGACCGGGTCAAGGTCGTCTCGCGTAGGGTGACGCTGGTCCTCGAGCCGCGCCTGGTCGTAGCCGCGGGCCAGAATCCAGAGACCGGGATCCGTTGTGCGAGTTCGCTCCGCGATCCGATCGACGATGTCCTGGATGGTTTGATTCGGCGGCGTGCGGGCATCGACCTCTCGGGCGGCGAATCCGACAGACATGATGTGGCAGTGTGCGTCATTGAAGGCCGGGGCGATGGAACGTCCCTTGAGTTCGATTACCGGGACGCCGGGCTGTCGCCACTGAAGCGCGTCGTGATCGGTTCCGACACAGGCAATCCTGCCGTGACGGATCGCGACGGCCGTTGCATCGCTCGGGGTTCGATGACCGGTAAGGACATGGCCGCCGGTGAGTATGAGGTCCGAAGACACGCGTGGTTCCTTTCCTGAATTGCAGGCTCAGACTGGCGCGCGCCATAGCGCGCCGGAACTCAGGCTAGCATCGGGATTAGATCATGGCAACGAGAAGGTTCAGCTAGTAGGGAACGTGCGGCGACGCTTCGCTGCTTGTTCTCAGTTTATCGGGCGCCGAGCCGGATGAGCGCTTCCTCGGCGCGCTTGAGCTTCGGGTCGTCTCGGAGCGCCTGGTTGTATTCGGCAATTGCAAGATCTGTCTGTCCAAGCGCTTCGAATGCCCTCGCACGTTCGTATCTCATGTCCCCGAACGTTTGAGCGCTGGCGATCTGACTTTCGGCAACGCGAATCGCATCCTGGTGCCGGCCGATTTCGTTATAAGCCTCCGCGGGCCAGTAGACGTACCAGAGCATCTTGGGCGGTAAGCCGATCGCGTCGGCGCGCTCATAGGCTTCGATTGCCTCTTGATAGCGTCCCAGATCGTGCAGGTTCAGGCCGAGCGCGTATATCAGTTCCGGATCGTTCGGGCGATCCTCGAGTTCACTTCGTATCTGATCCAGCGTTCGTTCCCGATTAACCGTACGGTCGACCTCATCGCCCAGAATCCGATCAACAATGTCTTGCTGGTCGGGATGGTAGACCGGAATATAGCGGTAGCTGAAGGCGCGCCACTTGGCGATGAACTCCTCATAGGAGATGTGAAAATCCTCGCCGTGCATCGAGTCGTTCAAGCGAAAGACGCCAGCATTGTCGTCGTATCCACGGACAACCGAGTAATGACCGATCGGGTCTGACTCGAGCTCCAGCCATTGCTGGACCAGGACCGGAATATCATGGGCCAGGAATGCCCGTAGTGTGTCGACATCTCCGCCGTGCATAAGGTGCGCCTCAAAGCCCTGCTCGCGGATGAATCCGATCATGTACTCGTTCTTGCCATGCCGTGTTCCATCGTTGGGCCGCATGATAGGTCGCAACGTTTCCTGGTCGAACAGAACATCGTAGTGGCTCAGCAGCATGCAGACCGAGGCGGCCGAGCAGTTGTTAAACGTCTGGTACATGTGGGACATGCCGCCGAGGAACGCGCTACCTGGAAGGTCGAGCGGTTCCCGGGTCGGCTCCGGTTCGG
The DNA here is from genome assembly GCA_007122555.1 of Thermomicrobiaceae bacterium. Lineage (GTDB taxonomy): Bacteria > Chloroflexota > Chloroflexia > Thermomicrobiales > Thermomicrobiaceae > SLMJ01. The sequence continues at coordinate 4,549 of SKTL01000104.1, forward strand.
GAGTCGGGTCCGGCTCAATCTCGGTTGGCTCTGGTTCCGGTGTTACCGGAGCGGGATTGTCCGGCGGCGACGTCGCTTCCGGCGTCGGGTCCGGCAGCGGTGTGTTCACTGTCTCAGGTTCTGCAGTCGCCTGAGGGTTTGCGCTCGTCGGGATTTCTTCCACGCTGGTGTCGGCGGGCTCCGGCTCGCTCGACCCGCACGCCGCCAACACGAAGGCCGCCGCGATAAGAGTCGCTGCAACAAGAAGAGTGCGATGCCAGGGATGACGGGAAATGGCGCCAGTGAGCATGATGTTAGCCTGATCGATTGAAAGCACGTTTGTTTACTACAGTGTAATGATATCGCGTTTGCTACTGGTTCGTTGATTCTCGCCACCATTTTGCGACGTGGTCCGCTCGCGTGATCCAGACATCCCCAAGACCGACGACGTAATCGAGAAAATGTACGAGCGCCCGGGAAGGCGCGGGACGGCCGATCACCCAGGGGTTGAACGTCATGCACATTAGCTTGCCCTCGGCTCGAAGGACGTCAATGTCGTCGCGCCACATGGCATAAGCGTTGTCCGGAGG
>SKTL01000019.1 GCA_007122555.1 Thermomicrobiaceae bacterium
GCGTTCGTGGTCTTCCAGACACCTCCGGCGCAAGCGCCAAAGTAGAATGTCCCGTATTCAGTCGGGTGTCCAGCGACGGCGACCACACGGCCTGCGCGGTGAGGACCCACCTGCCGCCACTCGAGTGATTGAAACGCTTTGCTGTCCAAGGATTCCTGCTCCCTTCGGGCTAGTTCCGGCTCTTCCGTACGCCGGCGCCCATTACTGAAAAGGTCGTTGCGTCCACTCGTCATTCTTCACAATGGCGCCCCGATGTCAACGCCAACCAGAGCAAGATGCCGGCGATGCGCTTTCAGGGGCAATGGCGCAATGTGGTAACATCTCTGACTACACAAAGTTGAGCCACAACCAACATGCGCGAATTGTCTTGAGTGGACGGTTTTCTGACAGGCAGGACCGGCCGATGAATCGTAGCCAGAAAGCCAGTAACCATCCGGCCCTGGTGGGGCGGCAGCCGGAGCTTCTGCGTCTGGGTGAACTCCTGGCCGAGTCGGAATCGGGGCATGGTCGCCTTGTATTGCTCTCCGGACAGGCTGGGATCGGTAAATCAGCGCTACTCTCGACGTTTGTCTCACAACTCGATCCATCCCGCGCGACTGTACTTCTCGGACACTGCTATGACCTCAGCGCGACACCGCCGTTCGGTCCCTGGCGTGAACTATCGGAAGGTCTGGATGCGCCGGCTCAGATTTCGGACTCTTTCCCCGGTAAGGAAAGCGGGCAGGAAGCGCTTCAACGCACCGGCACGTTCGTCGAAATCCTGCAGAGGCTCTCCACGATTGCGGATTCGACTCCGCTTGTCGTCATTCTGGAGGACATGCACTGGGCTGATCCGGCCAGTTTCGACCTCCTGCGATATATCGCCCGACGGCTTGCGGACCAGCGCATTCTACTCATCGTCAGCTATCGTGATGACGAGATCTCGAGCGAGCATCCTCTCTTCAACCTGCTGCCGGTTCTCGTTCGAGAATCCGCACCCGAGCGGATCGACCTGAAAGCGCTCGGATTGAACGAAATCGCCACACTGATTGATGCGCGTTACATGTTAACTGACGCCGATGGTTTGCGACTCGCCAGATATCTGGATAGGCGAGCCGAAGGGAATCCACTGTTCTTGATGGAACTGCTGAGGTCTCTGGAGGCGAGCGGATTTCTGACGTCGCACGGTCTAAACAGCGATGCTCATGATCTGGACAGGTTTCCGCTGCCTCAGCTCATCCGTCAGGTAATCGAATCCAGAATCTCACGGCTGGAACCGGAAGCGGTTGAACTGCTCGAAACCGCAGCGCTCATTGGTGAGACCGTCCCGGTGTCGCTCTGGCGCAGCGTCAGTCAGGCGGATGAACACCGGCTGAGTAATGCGGTCTTCAGAGCAATGGACGCGCACGTATTGGTCGAGGTTCCGGATTCGCCGCGTGTACGGTTCACCCACGCATTGATTCGGGAGGTACTGTACCATCGGATCCCGTTGCCGCGCCGTCTATCACTCCATCGATTGACCGGGGAAGCGCTTTCAGAAAATAATTCAGCAGACGCCGACGCGATCGCCTATCACTTTCGTCAGGCGGAAGACCCGCGAGCCGTTGAGTGGCTCGTGCGCGCCGGGATTCGGGCTCGGAATCAGTCAGCCTGGATCACAGCCGCGGAACGATTCGAGTCTGCTATCGAGCTTCTGGGGAACGGCGATGAGTCGGTTCGCGCCCGAGGCTGGCTGCGATTCTATGCTGGTTATCTTCTTCGATTCACCACCGGAGAGACGTCAATTAAGCTCCTCGCAGAGGCGGAACAGGACGGACTGAAGGCCGGGGACGACGTACTGGCCGCGTACGCGTTGTACTGCCGCGGATCTACCCGGGGTATGCGCCCGACCCACGAAATGCGTCTCGCTCTGGCCGAACTGCGTCGGGGAGTTACGGATCTGGAGCATTTGTCCGGCGCTCATCGATGGCGTTCAACCGATGAACAGGCCGAGACCATGTTGCGGGCGCTATTCGCGCTTCCGGAGGCGGGTAACTCAGGGTCAATAGAACCCACTACCCGTGTTACAGACGCGATCCTGAGTCCTCAACGCGGAGTCCTTATCAGCCGGCTCGCCCAGGCGGGACACTTTCTGGAATCTCGGGAGTTCGGGGAGGACTTCGAAGCACAGACCGAACAGGAATTCGGCGAAGAGGCGCGATTGAATCGCCAGTGTCTTGATGCCTTCTCGGGCCTTGCCCATGATTACGCGGCGCTTGGCGCCCCGGTTGCAGCCAGACGAGCGCTTTCCACTGCCCGGTCCGGATTCCTCGCAATAGGCGATCACGCGATGGTCGAGTTCATGACGTGGATCGAGCTCAACCTATTGGTGATTCCCTACTTGTCTGATCATCTCAACGAACGAGCGGATATCGCGTCGATCGCATCGTATGAATGGTCCCTGTGTCGCGAAGTCACCGTGTCTGGAGGCAGCTCCGAGGCTCCCGCGCATCTGGTTGTCCACGAACTTGAAGGCAGCTGGGACGCAGCGTGGCGGATTGCTGACGAAAACCACCGCTCTCATCCCTGGATCGCCTACGTTTTCCAGGGAATCGTGACAAAAGGTCGACTGGCGCGGCATCGAGGCAAACCGGGCGTGGCCTGGTCCGCCGTCAATGAATTGCTCCCTGATGGGAGCGCCACCGAACCCGGGTCCGGCTACTTCCCGTTCGGCATCGAGGCAATCGCGCTTGCCGTAAACCTGAGCCTGGATGATGGTGACCTGAACCGGGCGCGGTCCTGGTTGCTTACACGAGACAGGTGGCTTCACTGGAGCGGGGCGCGTCTCTGGAAGGCGGAGAATCTCCTGCTCTGGGCCGCGTACTATCGAGCGACGGGCGAGCTCGAAGAAGCTAAGGTGATAGCGGAGAGGGCATTGCGGGTCGCGAGCGAACCGAGGCAGCCGCGGGTCGAGATTGAAATCCACCGGCTTCTCGGCACATTGAACGCCGAGCTGAACAACCATGAAGCGGCGGTTCAACACTTCGACGAATCTCTAGCGCTCGCCGCGGCCTGCGCCGCACCATACGAGCGAGCGCTAACGCTCATCGCACGTGCGGAACAGCGCGTCTACAGTGGGAGTATCGACGAGATTGGCGCGCTGATTGAAGAGGTGCGGTCTATCTGTGAACCGCTCGGGGCGCAACTAACGCTAAACCGAGTGAGCAGGATTGCGTTGGCGCCCCGGGAGCAACAAACCGTTCGCCCCACCGCCGCGTCGCTCACCCCACGGGAACTGGATGTACTCCGTCTCATCGCGCAGGGCCGCAGCAATCGTGAAATAGGCGAGGAACTCTTCGTCAGCAGTCGCACGGTAGAGCGGCACGTTGCGAACATCTACACCAAGATCCGAGTCCACAATCGGGCGGAAGCGACCGCCTACGCGCTAAACAGTCACCTGGTCTGACCCCGATACGCCAACTTCCTGAACCGCGCCCGATTTCTGCGCAGTTGCCGACATATCGAGGGTTGTGCGGCGTCTGCTTACCCTCGCGTTTCCACGACAATCTACATGTTTCAACGGATGTTAACTCCCTATCCGATCGTTATCGTGGTGACTACCGGGGGTTCCGCAGGACGTCGGCGAAGTCATTCGATCGGCGCCCGGCGGTTCCCCGGCCCCGGTTTCCGGAACGCTCACCCTGCGGGGACGCTGCACGCCCAGGCGGCGAATTTCGACCGCGGATTCGTCGAGACGGCGCAAGGATCGCCGACGGATTGAGGAGGAGCGGAGGATCCGATCTGTCACGAACATGTCGGGGAGCGCGAGGAGCCAGGAGCTCAATCGGGCTGCGATCTTTTCCGGAAGGCGTCGCGAGCAAACGCGCGATCGTTATGTCGATGAAAGGACTCCTAACCTGTGGCGCAGATTAACTCGTTTGCAGGTGCGGGGTGGTGAAGTGAAGGGAGAAACCATGCGTCGGACAATTCTGTTGACTCTCGCATTGTTCATTGCGTCGTTTGCGTCAGTGACCGCAAGCACGTCTGGTGACGATTCGAGTTCTTCTAATCTGGCAAGCGATGAATGTCGTCTGTTCGAAACGACCGGCTACGAAGTGTGCGGGGACTTCTACGCTTACTGGCTGCAACATGGAGGCGTTGAAATTTTCGGATACCCGATCTCGGAATCGTTCGAAGACGACGACGGCATGACTATCCAGTACTTCGAGCGAGCTCGGTTCGAACACCAGCCCGGTGTCTGGCCGGAGCGAAACGATATCCTCCTTGGCCGGCTCGGCGCCGAGATTACCGTGGAAATGCGCGATCACGCGGCGTTTCAGCCAGTGGAAGCCGCCGATGACTGCAACTTCTATGAGGTAACCGGCCATAATATTTGCGAGCCGTTCCTGGATCGCTGGATGACATCTGGTGGGCTTGCGATTTTTGGATACCCGATCTCGGAATCGTTCGAAGACGACGACGGCATGACTGTCCAGTACTTCGAGCGAGCTCGGTTCGAACACCAACCCGGTGTCTGGCCGGAACGAAACGATGTCCTCTTCGGCCGGCTCGGAGCAGAACTGCACGCGGCCCCCGCACCTCCACCGCCGGACGATCCCGAGCCGCCCGAGGAACCGGCTGGCGACTTGCTCATCGATGGTCTTGCAGGATCCTCAGGCAGCGCCATCGGTCCAGATGACGCGCTGTACGTCACCGAAGGCGCAGCCGGTCTCGTGACTCGCGTTGACCCGGAAACTGGAGAATCCGAGACCTTCGCCAGCGGCTTGCCGCAGTTGAACCCGGATGTCGGCTTCGGCGGACCGGTCGACGTCGCCTTTATCGACTCGACCGCCTATGTCCTGGTCACCCTCGTCGGACCGGACGTTGGCGGCGACGCAGACGACATCGTCGGCGTCTACCGGATGGACGGTCCCGACGAGTTCACCGTCATCGCCGACTTCGGCGAGTACCTCGACCCCGACACCGTCGAAGACCCGGAAACGATCATCGACGTCCCATCCGGGCTGCAGTACCAGATGATCGACTACAACGGCGACTTGCTCGTCTCCGACGGTCACTACAACCGCATCCTGCAAGTCACCCAGGACGGGGAGATCAGCGAGATGCTCCGGTTCGGCAACGACGTTCC
>SKTL01000330.1 GCA_007122555.1 Thermomicrobiaceae bacterium
CCGTTCTTGAAGGTATCGATTACCCGCCTGCCCGTTTTCTGGCGGCGGATGTGGTTGAGCGTCGTGTTCGTTGCGATCTTGTATAGCCACGCCCGGTGGTTCGCTCCCCCGTCCAGCCGGTTGTAGGCTTTGTACGCTCGCAAGAACGTTTCCTGGCAGAGATCTTCGGCTTCGCCACGATCCCGCGTCATCCGCAGGATATAGGCGAAGATCTCGCCGTGGTGACACTCGACCAGGTCCTCGAATCGTTGGATCTCGGCCACGCCCTCACCCTTTCCGCAGCCACGATCTTTCACTTCTCTATAACCGATGACGAACCGGTCTGTGAAAAATCGACACGTTGATCCCAGGTGTGGTCCCGATCTTCAGACGTGTGTGCGGCTCCGTTCGTTACGCGAAAAGCCAGTGTCAACCGACGCAGCCGGAGCAGCCCGGCCTGGACCGCAGGCTCGCCGTCCCGCTGCGCTTCAGACGTTCAGGGAAGAGGGATTTTTCCACAGCTGTCAAGCAGTGAGCGCTGTCGAGACTGCCGGGCAGAGAGGCCCCTCCGTGGCGCGAAACTTGCAACATATCGTGTACAGTTTACCAATGTATTCTGAGTGCGCGTACGTACGCATACTGGATCTGATGCGCCGCGCGAGTCGTATCCCCGACCGCGTCGCACAGATGGGCCGCAGCCCGCTCGACACATTGCCAAACGTCGACGACGCGCATCAGGATCTGCAACCGGGAAGAGGGCAGCGACGATGAAACACCCCAGCAATTGTGATCACGTTGTCAGCGAGGGAACCCTGGAAAACGGCTCTGCGCGTGTCGATTACTACACCACGTCGCCGGCGCCCAGTCAGTGGACTGCTGTTGGCGTGCTGATCCGTCATACGAGCGCAGGACGCGCTATGCATCGACAGTTGCTTGTCGGAAATGGTCGCACCGAGAAGAGCGCGATCGGCGATCTCAGCAGCAAGTTCATCCAGATGGTGACGCCCGCGCTTCCCGATATCTCGGCGGAACCCGATGGTCATTCGCCGCTCGCCGGCGGCGATCGACAGGCACACGGTCCGGCATCGAGGTCATTGCGGGTTGACCCGCGCGAGACATCGTTTGACCAGGCCCGGACGACTCACCCGTAGCGATCCGCCCAGGTCGTCCGGTATCGGTTCCAGCGCCCCGGAGCAATCCGGGGCGTCGCTATTTACCTTTACGAACTGTAAACGTGATCCGGCTGGTCTCCTGCTCGGCCAGATTCGCCTCCACGACGTACTGACCTTCCTTCTCGAGATTCAGCGTCAGATCGATCGCTACCTGGACGCGCTGATCGGCGCCCGCCGCCAGACCGGCCGGACGGCCGGTTTCGAAATGGCCGTTGATGGCGCCGTGGACTTCCTTGCCGTCTTCGTCCATGATGCGGACACTGAACGCATACCGCTGGTTCGTCTCGGCCCAGGGGATGCTGAAGGCGAGCGCCAGCGACGCGCGTTGCCGGAGCGGGAACTCAGATCCAACGCTCAGGCGTTCCCAGCCGCCGCCCAGCACGTAGAGCTTGTTGTTGGTCACCTGCGCTGCGTCCGCAAGCATCATCCATTCGATCTTCACGGAATCCTCCGATGGTCATTGAGGCTGATCGTCTCTGAGAGTATAAGACGCCCGCAAAATCCGCGGTGTTCGGATAAGGACTACACAGAATTGCCAGTCAATGGTAAAATGCCGGAGTTGACAACGAGTCGGCAGGAAAACGGGTGTCATGCAGCAGACGAGGGAGCTAATTCAAGACGGCGTGATCGGCGAGGAAACACCCTCGCCCGCATCTGCTGTTGCCCTCGGTCCCGCACCCAAACCCGCCCCCAGGACGGGGCTGGCTCCTGCATGCTCGATTGTCCACACCGGTCGCACATAAACCCGCGACTGACACGAAATAAGGACAGACGAGCGGCGGTGAGTCCCAACATGACTCCCGCCGTTTTCTTGTTGTCCATCGGTTGAACGAACGAATCGTTTCAGGAGGTACGGATCAATGGCGAAGGTGCAGATCAGCTGCCCGGAATGTGGCGCAGAGTTCGAGCTCGATAGCATCGAGGTCGGCGAGATCATTCAGTGCCCGGAGTGTGGCGTTGAGCTGGAAGTGCTGTCGGCGGATCCCGTCGAACTGGCGCTGGCCCCGGATGAGGAAGAAGACTGGGGAGAGTAGCGCGCTATGCATGTCGCATTACTCGCCGAACGCTTGCGAGTCGAAGAGCGCCAGATCGCCGACGCCTTTAAAGCTCGCGGCATCTCCAGCGATCTGATCAAGCACGAATCGCTGGCGGTGAATCTGAACGATTCCGCTGATCCGATCGCTGATCTGGTGCTGGATCGCGCGGTCACGACGCGGGATACGTCATCGCTGCTCACGCTGCTCGGCAGCAACAACGCGATGATCATCAACCGCCCGGCGACCAGTCGCCTGCTGGCCGACCGCATGGCGCTGATGCGGCATCTGATTATTGCCGGACTGCCGGTACCGCACACACGCATTGCGTTCGGCGAAGAGTCCGCCCTGGAAGCAATCGGCGAGCTTGGGTATCCGGTCGTCATCAAGACGCTGGATGTCCGTCCGGGTTTCCCGAGTGCGTTCGTCGATGACCGGGACAGCGCGGAAGCGATTGTCGAGCATCGGAATGTACTGGGGCATGACCATACGACTCTGATCCAGGGATTTCAGAGATCAGTGAACGACCGCTCATTGCGAGCGGTCGTTATCGGTTCCGAGGTCGTCGCGTTCGATGCGCGGCCGCACGACGGCTGGCGGCCCAATCCGACCGGCAATTACGTCAACGCCGATCATATCGGCGACGACGTGAAAGCTCTGGCGGAAACAGTTATCGCGAAGGTCGGGACCGGCGTCTACGCCGTTCTGATCATCGAAACCGAACAGGGTCCGATCGTCACCGGGCTGGAGAATCTGGTGACCTTCCGGCATCTGGTAGAGCAGGACATCGACCCGGCAGAGCTGATCGTCGAGTTCAGCCTGTCGCAAGCGTCAATCGCCCATTCTCGGTAGGGGAGGGGCTTGTACCCTCCCGAGAACACGGCCCGGCATCGGCAATGGAGGGTTCGGTACCCTCCCGAACGACGAACGAACGAGAGACTGGAACCATGATCAATCAGACGACCAACCAGAAATCGCCGGTTTCCACCGCGGACCTGCTGCGCGGGTTGGTCGAAATCCCCAGTCCCTCGCGTCAGGAAGCAGATGCTGTGAAATGGCTCTGCGGGCAGATGGAATCGCTCGGGCTTTCCGCTCATGCCGATGGCGCCGGCAATGCCGTCGGGATCAAGGGGAGCGGCCCGGTGGAGATCATGCTTCTGGGGCACATCGACACCGTGCCCGGGTTCATCCCGGTGGAAATTGCCGATGGCGCGCTTTACGGGCGTGGCAGTGTCGATGCAAAAGGGCCGCTGGCGACGTTCGTCGCGGCGACCGCACGGGCGGAACTGCCAGAAGGCGTGCAGGTGCGTGTTGTCGGCGCGGTTGAAGAGGAAGTGATGTCATCGCGCGGCGCGCACTGGCTGATTGACAACGCTGAACGCCCGGACGCCGTGATCATCGGCGAACCGAGCGGGTGGGACGCGATCGTCCTGGGTTACAAGGGCTCTGTTTCGTTCATCTACACGGTCGAACAGGGGATGGCCCATTCCGCCGGGAAAGACGCATCGGCAGGACAGGTGGCCGTTGATTTCTGGAACCGGGTGACTGACTGGTGCGCCGAACGCAACGGCGACCAGGAGCCGGGCTTCAAGACGGTCGACGCGACCCTGAACGGGTTCAATACGGAGAGCGACGGCCTGACCGCTCGCGCCGAGGTCCGCGGAAACCTGAGATTGCCTCCCGGACTCGCGCCCGGCGATGCGATCAAGGCAGTTGACGAACTCTCCGCAAACGGAGATATCGAGTTCACCGTCAACGCGCCGGCCTACCGCTGCGAGAAGCGCACGTCGCTGGTAAGCGCCTTCAACGCCGCGATCCGGCAGACCGGAGCGACGCCGAGAACGAAGGTCAAGACCGGAACGTCGGATATGAATCTGGTCGGGCCGGTCTGGAATTGCCCGATGCTCGCCTACGGGCCGGGAGATTCCCAGCTTGACCACACACCGAACGAGCACGTATTGATTGAAGATCTGGAACGAGCAACGCAGATCCTGACCAGTGTGCTGGAGCGAGTCGCCCGGTCACTGAGTCAGGCGAAACCGGAGGCGAACTAATGGCCAAACCGAACGTCGGAATCCTGTTGTCTCAGCTGCGCGAAGAAGAAAAGCTTCTCCTCCGCGCGTTCGCCTCGCACGGGATCGACCCTATTCGCCTCACGGATCGCAAGCTGCAGCTCGAGCTGACGGATCTCTCGTGGCTCCATGAGCTGGAGCTGGACGTCGTGCTTGATCGCTGTCTGGCGCACGGCCGGGCCGGAATCGTGTTGCAGGCGCTGGATGTAGCGGGAATCCGCTCCGTGAACAGCCGAAAAGCGGCAGTGGTCGCCGATGACAAAGTTGAGTGTTCGCTGATTCTCGGCGCAAACGGGATACCGACACTCCGGACATTCATGGCGTTCACGGTGGAATCTGCCCTGGAAGCGCTGGACCAGCTCGGCTATCCGGCGGTGCTGAAACCGGTCGCCGGCTCATGGGGACGCCTGCTGGGCAAAGTGAACTCACCAGGAGCTGCACGGGCGCTGCTCGAGCACAAACGGCAGCTCGGTTCCTATCACCATTCAATGTTCTATATACAGGAGTATGTGGAGAAACCGGGTCGCGACCTGCGAATCTTCATTGTCGGCGACGACATTGTGGCCGGTTCTTACCGTTCGGCCGAACACTGGGTGACCAACGTCGCCCGCGGGGCGGTGTCAGCGCCCTGCCCGATCACCCCGGAGATCGCCGAAATCAGCATGCGGGCGGCCAAAGCGATCGGCGTCGAGATCGCAGGCGTGGACCTGGTCGAAACGTCAGACGGGTTGAAGGTTATCGAGGTCAATGGCGGGGCCGAATTCAAGGGCCTGATGAGCACGACCGAGTGCGACATCGCCCAGCACATTGTCGATTACGTGGTCAACTCTTCATCGAAGA
>SKTL01000231.1 GCA_007122555.1 Thermomicrobiaceae bacterium
AGTTCAAGTCTTGCGTTGTTGCCTCCTACGCGGATTCCGCCGCCGTGGGTGCCTGTTTCGTAGGTGAAATTGTCTTTGATCGTGCTGTTGGCAATCGTTACCGTGGCCCCAGCCACATAAATGCCGCCACCTACCAGCCCAGCGAAATTGCCGCTGATCTCGCTGTTGGCGATCGTAACATCTGCGTCGTTGAGTATGGCGATACCCCCGGCCCTGTACTTCAAGTCCTCAACATCGATGGGGTGGGAGAAAGCATCCGCACTTCCGTCACTGATCGTTACGCCGTCGATGATGACGGTAACGTCTTCTTCAACCGTGACGACGGTGTAGGAGTTGTCGTCGTTGTTGCTCTGGTCACCCAGGTTGCCGCTAAGCGTCGTGGTGATGTTCTCCGGGTCCCGGGCGCCAAAGGTTCCGTCTCCACCACCGGATGGGAATCCGCCATAGAGCGACACGCCATCAAACAGGGTGAACGATGCGTCCCGATCATCGCTGTCAACTGCGGTCGGAAGGTAGATCCCCGCCGCGATCCAGATCTCGACCGAATCCGCGCCATTTGTAAGTTCAGTTTCGGCCTGATCGAGCGCGTCTTGCAGGTCGGGGAACGGGTGCTCCCAGCACGAACCATCTTCGCCATTTGGGGCCGCTGACGCATCGACACAGATGATCTCTGTCCCGTTTTGCGCCCGCACCTGCGCGATACCCGCCATCGCGATTAGCGCGAGCAAGACCGCCAGCGCTGTCCCGGCCCCGGACAGTCCACGTCCTTGCTGGGTCAATTGAATCCCAATCACCTCGTCCACTCCCGCTCTTGTTCAAATCTCTGCAACGCCGTGCTTGTGAAAGCCGATGTACATTAGCACAGCGCTTGTGAAATGCATAGTGGAAAACCGAGCGGAATCGCGTTTCAGTATTCTGGTGCAATCCGAGAGAATGCATGCCAGATCCGGGACGCTCACCTGGTGTACTGAAAATTCCACCCAATGTAATGGAATCTCGGCGACGATGGGGGCGATCTCTCTGATCAGATGGTGGCCCGGCAATGGTCTCAGATCTTTCGACAAGATCTCAAGATGACCTAGGGAGAGGGCGCGCGATGTCGAAGGGGGTTGGCGCGATGACGTCTCATAGTTCTCCCCTGTCCCAGCACCTGTCCCGAGGGAGGCGGAGGTGAGGGGCATTGTCGCGCGAAACCCGATGCCCGAGGTTCGGACTTCGGCATCCCCTATCTCGGCACGAGCGTCTCCTGAAAGATGGTGATGCCCATGTCCAGGTACTTCTGGCGTTCGTCAGGCTCTGTCGGGATCGCCATGCCGAGGGCGACCTGGTCCTTCACCTGATCGCAGACATACCGCATGCACTCGTCGGTATCCCGGATTGGGAACTCCGGCGCGGTGGCGAGACTCAGTCCGAGATCGCTGGTGCCGAAGGCGATGAAGTCCAGTCCCGGCTTGACGAACCGGCGAGCGTTGGAAATCGCTTCGACCGACTCAAGCATAATTCCGAGCACGGCCTGTTCGTTCCACCAGGCGGCATACGCATGCAACCCTGACGGCGCCTTTCCGGTCGCGATTCCCCGACGGAACGGACCGCCAAAGCTGCGGCGACCCTTCGGGAGGTAGTAGGTGAACTTCACGGCTTCTTCGACCGACTCCTCTGCCTCGATTTCCGGGACCATGATCGCTGTCGGGCCGAAGTCGAAGTAGCGGCCGATCAGATAGGTCTGGTAGGTGTGCGGGATCCGGAGTTTAACCGGGATGTCCAGCTCCTCGGCCATGAGGCAGAAGTTCGTCAACTGATCCTCAGTAAACGGAGAGTGCTGTCCCTCAACGTACAGCATGTCATATTGTTTTTCGTTCAGCGCAGCTTCGACTTCGGCGCGACCCATCGTCACGCCGACGCGCAATGCGACGATGACCTCACGGTCGGCGATACGCTGTTTCAGCGATTTTGAACCGGACATCTGCTCGTTCCCTTCCTGAAGCTACGATTTGACTCCCCTCTCCCAGCTCCCTCCTTCGTCAGGACAGGAGTGGGAGAGGAGTCGGAGGTGAGGACGGTTCCCTACAGCGACACCGGCGTCACTCTGGCCGCCGTCTTGCCATGTTCCCACGGGGAGATCCATTCTGCGGGGATCTCCAGCCCGAATCCGGGCGCATCCGATGGAACAAGGCGCCCATTCACCGGCACGGACATCCCGGGGAAGACCTTGACCTCGTCCAGCGGAACCCCAACCGGTGTACTGAGGTGGAACTCGCCCCAGGTGCACTCCGGCAACGCGTAGGAGAAATGCTGCCCGTAGGGCGAGTTCATTCCCGCGTGGATGCTCGTCTTGATTCCGGCGGCCTCGGCCATATGGTAGATCTTCAGCGCCTCAGTGATCCCGCCGCACCAGTGCAGATCCGGCTGTACGACATCGGCGCACCGGTGCTCGATGAGCTGCCGGAACGGGATCCGGGTGTGGTGATGCTCACCCGTCGCGATCGACATGAAGTTGATCGCCTTGCGAATCTGGATGTGTCCCTCCAGATCATCGGGAATGAGCGGCTCCTCCAGCCAGGCGAGCTCATACGGGCGCAAGCGTTCGGCAAGCCGGATCGTGAACTCGACGTCGTAGGACATGACCGGGTTGAACATCAGCTCGGAGTTCGAGCCGACGGTTTCCCGTGCTTTCGCGATCTTCTCCTCGAGAATGTTGAGTCCTTCGATGCCCTGCTCGTAGTGCACCGGGTTGGTGACCTTAAAGGCCGGAAAGCCAAGCTCGATCGACCAGTCGAGGTCGTCGCTGGTGCAGTAGCAGCGAACGCTCTCGTGCGCCGGCCCGCCCAGCAGCCGGTAGACCGGTTGCTGCAGTAGCTTCCCTTTGAGGTCCCAGAGCGCCAGGTCGATCCCGCTCTGGGCAACGGCAGAGAGACCGGCTGCGCCGTGATGCAGACTTGACCGCCACATCATGTCGTTCAGCAGTTCGGTCGCGAAGCAGTCCCTACCTTCGAGGATCGGAGCGAAGTGAAAGTCGATCAGCGCAGCGACGGGTTCGCCGTAGTGGCATCGACCGAGGCCCCACGTTCCGTCTTCGGCGGTGACTTTGACCCAGACCGGCGCTCCCCCGGCGCCGGGGGTCTTGATCGGGACATTCGGCGGGTAGTCCGGATACTTGTTCATCGGCGCGGCGATCGGCGCCGTCGCCCGCCAGCTTGGCCGCCTGGCTTCGGTCTTCGGCTGTGGCGCCGGCAGATCGACACTGACGGCGCGAATTTCCGTTATTTTCACACGCTCTCCTGCCCGTTTCCGGTGTATGCGGTCTGGCGACATCATAGACCAGAACGCTAGAGGATGGGTGAAACCGAAGCTAGAGGGGCTCGATATCCCCGAGCCAGAGGACATCGTGGTCGTGGAGGATCTTTTCGTAGAAGCGCCGGTCAGCGGTGATCAGTGTCGCGCTCGTGACCCGCGAGAGCGCCAAGTAAAGCGAATCGTACAGGGAAGTTTCGAATTCATGTGAGAGCTCAAAGGCAGGGATCACCAGTTCCAATACAGGTACCGTGCTGATACTGATTTCCGTGAGATCCGCAATCATGTCTCGGGCTGTTTCGAACCCGACACGAGGCGGCGAATAGCGCGAAGCGGAGAGGATTGCGTTCGAGACCTCAACAATCACGTGGGAAGGCGCCGCAAGAACGGTCTCACTTTCAAGATGTGTACGCCACACCGTTAGCGCCTGTCTGCCCAGCACTTCATCGGTAAGAAACCATTTGACGACAACCGACGCATCGACAACATACGTATCACTCGTCAGGTCCATACCAGAATTCCCTGTCTCGGCTGAGCCTGACGAGTTCGTCCGATGTCATCGGTGCGATAGAGTATTTCTCTCGTCTCTTCGTGACTCTATCAAAGAGCGCTTGTTGCTCTTTCTGCTCCTCCTCACTCAACGGACGGAACAGGCGTTTCCGACGTTCCTCGGGAGTAAGATCCTTCCAGGCGACATCGTCGTCCTCACCCGCCGCTGCAGGCTCAGCGCCGGCGTCATACGCCGCATTCTGCGTCTCTTCAACGCGTAGTCCTTTACCCGAGCCTTCGTCTATTCGAACTCGAGCACCATAGAGATCCCGCTGCCTGATTCGCAGATTTCGAGCGCCCACCCGGTAGGCAGGCAGTCTCCCCGCACGGATCCAGCGCCAGACGGTTGAGTGGCTGACATCCAGGATTTCGGCCACCTCGGCAACGGTGTAGTAGTCGCGTTCGTTGATGCTCTTCATGGGTGACGCTCGATTCATTGTGTTCGGCATGGACGCCCGCCACTATTATTGCATCCATTGCAACCTCCCGAATCTTTGACGCCCGCTCATTTCCGGGTAGGATGATTCCACTCGAATCGAAGAGACAACGGTGTCATTCAGAACGTGAAACGGAAGAGCCAATGCCGGCGCGTAGCAAGAAATTTCAGAAGCAGCTTGATAAGTCGGTCAAAGATCCGCATCTGGCGACCGCGCTCACCCGCGGCCTGACGACGATCCGGGATCGCCGCGACAACGCCTTCCGGGAGCTCGACTTCGAGGGGATGCGCTCCGAGTTCCGGGCGATCAAGGAAAAGGCGATCGAGAACCTGCCGGAACTGATCGAGCAGTTCACTCGGGAAGCCGAGGCGGTCGGGGCGACGGTCCACCTGGCGAAGACGATCGACGACGCCAACCAGATCATCGGGGATATCGCCGAGCAGCACGGCGTCAAGATGGCAGTCAAGTCCAAGTCAATGGCGACCGAGGAAATTCACCTCAACGACTATCTCGAGAAGCGTGGCGTCACCGCGGTCGAGACCGACCTCGGCGAGTGGATCCTCCAGCTTTCAAAGGAAACGCCGTCGCACCTGATCGCTCCGGCGATTCACAAGACCCGGGAGCAGATCGCCGATATCTTCCGGAAAAACCTGAAGGGGCAGAAGAAAATCGGCTCCGAGACGTCGGAGCTGGTCAGCGTCGCCCGGGCCGAGTTGCGGCAGGCGTTCATCGATGCCGGAATGGGGATCTCCGGCGGCAATGCCGGGATCGCTGAATCGGGAACCCTGGTGATCGTCAGCAACGAGGGCAATGGCCGG
>SKTL01000148.1 GCA_007122555.1 Thermomicrobiaceae bacterium
AATGCGGGGCTCACGGTCGGCGCTGAGTCCAATCTGCCGCCGGATCACATTTCCGTGCAGCTCGAGTATCTGGCTGTACTCTGCGACCTGGAAGCGACAGGCTGGAATGACGAGGAACCGCGGCAGGCGGTGCGAGCCCTCCGGCTGGGACGGGCATATCTTCGCAAACATCTTTGCTGGTGGCTCCCCCAGCTTGAACGGCAACTCGCGTTGACGGCGCCGGACTCGGTCTATCTGAGTGCGGCGCGTGCTGTCACGGAGTTCACACACCATGAACTGGACTTACTGGATATGATCATTCAGATTTGCGAACAAACTCCGGCGCCAGAAGGTGGCTCCAGAGATGCCTGACGGGAACTCAACGGTCGCTGTCCTGCTCGACAGGCAATTGAGCGCAAGCGGTTATGGCCTGGATCCGGACGCGCTCGCCGGACGACTAACGGAAATAGACCCTTCGTTACTCGTAGAAATCGCGGACAGTCTGGAGGCCGACTCAGGTGCGTTGAGTGACGCGGTCATTGGTACAGGCGCCCGGCGCACCGTCGTCGGGTTGCCAGGTCAGCGACTGCGCGTCGCCGACGTTCAACAGGCAGCCCGCGATGCCGGAATCGATCAGTTCGGAATCTGGCCCGTGGAACTGGGAACGCTCAGTTGCCGGGTCGCTAATCCAGAGGATCGACTGGCGCACGCCGCATTGATGGTTCTTGGCTCGCTCGAACGCGCACGAGCCTATCGCGGAAGCCGTCAACAGAACCTGCGCCCGGAACGTCCGTCAAGGGCCGGGCTTGAGTCGCTCTTTTCACTTCCGGAACTGGAGTACCGACCAGCGCCAACCGTCCGTCGTGATCGCTGCCGGGCATCGAAGGGCTGCCGTCAGTGCGTCGATGGATGCCCGCACAATGCGCTTCGAATCGCCGATGGACAGGTGCGCCTGCGGAAACAGGATTGCACCAGTTGCGGGATTTGCCTGTCAGCCTGCCCGACTGAAGCGATCAACTTCCCGTCCGCTATGCCGGCGGAGATCCATGAGCAGGTGACGCGCTTACTCGACGAAGACATCGACGGCGCAGACGAGCGCGGCATTCTGTTCGTTTGCCCGAACACGATGCGGAACCTCGCTGCGCGAGAGTTTGATCTCTCTCCCGGCTGGCTGCCGGTGGAGGTTCCCTGCCTCGGGATGCTGACGGTGCAGTGGCTCCTGGCGCCCTTACGGCTCGGCGCCGGCGCCGTGGGCCTTGTTCCCTGTATTGACAACTGCCGGTCCGGGCAGATTGATCAGATGCGGCAGCGAGTCAGCTACTGCCAGGCGCTGCTGCGAGAAGCCTGGGACATGCCGGAGGCGGTGCAAATCGCACCAGCCGGCGATGCTGGTTTGCGGGCATTTCTGGCGGATGAAGTTGCCTTCTCCGGGTACGCGTTCGAGGACGAGCCGAACTGCGCGTTTCGCTATGACGCACGCACGGACGTCGCACTCGATGTCGCAGCCGCAGACGACGCCGGTCTGGACTGGGTCGTGAGGCACCCTGCCTCGCCCTTCGCCAGCGTCCGGGCGACAGATGGGTGCACGCTCTGCGGATCATGCGCCGCCGCCTGCCCGGCGGACGCGCTTCAGATATTCCACGACGCATCGTCGGAAGTCGCGCTTACCTTCGACGCCCAACGATGCGTCACCTGTGAGCAGTGCTTGCCGGCATGTCCGGAGAGCAATGTCCTGCACGTGGACCGGACGACGGATTTCGCTCTGCTCTCTGGGGGTCGGATAACACTGCACCGCGACAAGGTCGATCTATGCGAGCGTTGCGGCAAACCAATCTCGACCAACAAGATGATGGGGCGAATTGCGGAACTGCTGGGAGAGGAGCATTCGGCGACACTGAACGTCATTAGCCGGTTCTGCACGAACTGTCGGGGGATCTCGTCTTGAATCCGGTGTCCCTGCGACGCCGGTAAGGGAGCGTCGATCGGCGGACGAGCTCAGATTGGAGCGCGTCGTGCCGGAAATAGACTTCGCTGCGTTGAAGAGGATGCTGGCATCGGTTGGGGCAAAGCTTCTGCTCCTTGCGTTTATTGCGCCATTCGTGATTATGACGACTGCGGCGGTGTTCGCAATCGCCGCGACACAGATCGGTGAATTTGCCGGAAAGGCCGCTGCTGTCGTGTTCGTCATTCTCGTGGGCTTGATCCTGAATCACTGGCTCGCGATTGTGCGACGAGATTTCACATGATGTGGCGGTCGGAACAATGAGTGAAAGGTGTACAAATGTCGCGCCTACCAGAGATCTACGAACGATTCTCCGAAGAATACCCCGTAGTTTCGAATGCATACAGCAAACTCGGTACAACGATTCATGAGTCAGGGTCGCTGGACGAACGGTCGCGATGTCTCGTCAAACTTGGAATTGCGATCGGGGCGGAGTCGGAAGGCGCGGTGCGTTCACACGTGCGAAAGGCGTTCGACGCCGGCTTGACGCGAGCAGACGTTGAACACGCGATTCTGTTGAGCCTGACGACGGTGGGCTTCCCCAGGATGATTGCGGCGCTTCAGTGGTCGCGCGGCGTGCCGGAACCCGAGTAGCGAAGAGTTCTCGGCAGTTACTGCGGCGCAAATGCCGCGCAGCGGTTACGAAAACGTGTCCGACTGGGACAGGCTATCCCAGATTACGTACTCGCCGATCAAGCCAGGCGCCGGTACCGTCACGAACACGCCAAGCAACGCGCGACGTCCAGGCATGCTGGTAACCGCCCTCCATTCTCAGATCACATCGATGTGGCATGACGAACGGGCGGGACGTCTCTGGTCCCGCCCGGGTTGCGTTTAGTTGCTAGCTATCGAACCACTCTGCGCGCCACTCGCGCATTTGCTGAATTTCCGTTTCCTGAACCACGATGATCTGCTCGGCCAATTCCCGCAGCTCATCTCGCTCCGTCGTTTCGAGAATCGCACGGGCCATGTCGATTGCGCCTTCGTGGTGAACGATCATTTCGTCGATGAATGCCAGATCGAACGGTTCTGCTTCACGGAACTCGTCCATGTCCATTTCCATGCCCATCTCCTCGTGGGTGATGCCATGATCGTCGTGGCCACCGTCGTACCATTCGTCCAGCCACGCCTGCATCTGATCGATTTCAGTTTCCTGGGCATCGATGATTTCCTGAGCCATCTCGCGAAGTTCGTCGCGTTCGGCTCGCTCCAGCGCGATCTCCGCCATGTCGACGGCGCCCTCGTGGTGTTCGATCATCGCGGCAAGAAAGGTCTCGTCATCGAGTTCCATCGTCATGCCGGCGTGATCGTCGGACTCCATCTCATCGTCGTCGTCCATCGCGGCATGATTATCGTTGTCTTCGGCTACTGCCGCAGTGTCATCATCTTCTTCAATCGCGTCGGTTTCTTCCCCGGCCGCGTCGTCGATTACTTCAGTCTGGTCATCAGCGTCGACAGCATCGTCCTGGTCATCTGCATCATCGGCACACGCCGCCAGCACGGCAACGAGCGATGCAAGAAGCAGTGTAAAGAGAAGCCGCATCGTTGATCCTCTCGAGTTTCATCGTGCTATTGCCAGTAATACATGCGGAAAATGACGATGGTGGTTAGCGATTTCTGGCTAACCCGTGAGGATCACAGCAGGAAGCGTTCGAGGAGTGCCTGGCGGTTCGGGCCGTCCAGGCGTTTAGGGATAACACTCGTTTTAGCGACGGATGCGGATGTAACGGGCAGCTGAACCATCTCAGCAACCGGGGCGACGTGCGAAAGGGAATCGGATTCAGCAAGTTCCGCGCGAACGGTGGCGGATGGCGCCGGGCACGATTCCGCTGGTTGTTTAGAGTCTTCATTGGCGACTGAGACGTGATGGCTCGTGCCGATGCTTCCGGCGTCGGATTGGTCGATCTCCCCGAGCACAACATGGTCGGCGTGCGCAAATCCCAGATGAAGCACAACGAGCACCGGCAACAGTGCTGCCAGCCGGTTGCCGGATGAATGAAGTCGCATCCAGGATCCTCTCCGCATCATGCATATGAATATACCACCGGTGTGAGAACTCGCCAGAGTCCACACGGCCAGTTCTTTCACACTCGCTGACTTCCTGAGCATGAGCGTAATCAGTAAAGACTGAGCGGCCGGCCGAATGCGGTTCAGCTTGCGCGCGTGCAACTGACCGTTTAGTCCGTGTCTGTGTGGACCGGACGTTAACTCCGTCCAGTGTCGTCGTGTGGTGTCGCAAACCGCGTGCAGCTCGGGATTGCGGGATGGATGTCCTGGTCGGAGAATCCTACAACACGATCGAGCGCGTCTGGGGGCACTCTGGATCCTGTTTCTGAGCCTGACCGTCACGATGGTGCTTGTCATTCCGCGGGTCAATCGCCGAAACGCTGGTTCAGTGGTGATCGGCCACAGGTAGCGTAACCCAGAAGGTACTCCCCTGATCCGGGCCGGGGCTCTCGGCCCGGATCTCTCCGTTCTGCGCCTCGACCAGCGCCTTCGCGATCGACAGTCCGATCCCGCTTCCGCCGAGCGCCCGGGAACGGGCGCGATCCACCCGGTAGAAGCGATCGAAAATGTGTGGAAGATGCTCGGCAGGGATACCACGTCCCGTGTCTGCGACCACAAACCGGACACATCCGTCATCTGCTTTTGCTGAAACCGAGACAGTTCCACCAGGCGTTGTATAACGAAGCGCATTGGATAGCAGATTGGTCAAGATCTGGATTGTTCGATCCGAGTCAGCCGCGACCAGCGGTAGGCTGTCGGGAATCTCTCGCCGCAGATCAACTCCCTTGTCCGCGAATTGCGTTTCCAGCCGGAGTGCCGCGGTCTCAACAAGACTACCCGGCGCGACCGGCTCGATTGACAGTGGCATCTGTCCCGACTCCACCCGGGAAAGCTCCTGCAGGTCATCCACCAGCCGGCCAAGGCGTACTGTCTCGCTATGCAGTTGTTCCCACAGCTCGCTCGTTGGCTCGATTACCCCGTCCTGCAATCCCTCGAGATTCCCCTGCAGTGTTGCCAGCGGGGTTCTGAGTTCATGGGCGACATCGCCGATCAGTCGCACCCGCCGGA